>DATAOG010000351.1:0-6013 GCA_036265855.1 Geminicoccaceae bacterium
GAAGATTGCGATCAGGACGACCGGCCGCTGGCCGCCCCAAGTATCGCGTTCGGCCGCGAACGTGGTCCAGGCGCGGTCGAGCTCCGCGGGCAAGGTCGGAACCGCCGCGGCGAGCTGGCGCAGGAACGCGCGCATGGTGTCGAGCTGGCTCACCATCATCGCCTGCGCGGCCGCAGGCTCGGTCACCGCTGCGTGGGTGGCCGGGTCGGCGGGCGGCGGCCGCTCGGCCTGGGCCTGCAGCCAGGCCTGCACGCCCGGATCGCGTAGCAGCTGGGCGAGATTGCGCAGCTGCTCGGGGCTGGGCTGGGGCGGGTCGGCGGCGAGCGTCGGCGCTGCGGCCAGCAGGCCCGCGAGCACGATCAGCAAACACGACAGCCGATGCATGTTTTTCATCCCTGGCAATTTTCGCTTCCATAGCACGTCCTTCCGGGCGGGTCTGCCCCGGCGGCCGATCGGCTAGCCCCGAACTAGACCGAGCGAGCGCCATTCCCAGACGGCGACCAGGACCAGCACCAGCGTCGTCGCGGTGGTGGTGGCGAGCGGCGAGGCGAGCGTGGCCGGCGGGATCAGAAGGGCGAGCAGGACGAGGCCGCCCAGGTGCGAGAGCGGCATCCGCTCGGCGGTCGCGCGCTTGAACAGCAGGTTGCCGGCGAGGTAGAGCGCGGGCCCGCCCAGGATGGCAGCGGTCCCTGCGGGGCTGCCGTGGCCGGTCGGGTGCGCCAGCACGAGCTCGTCGCCGACCGCGGCGACGATGATGCCGGCGACGATCGGCAGGTGCAGGTAGGTGTAGGCGAGCCGCCCGAGCCGGCCGGGATCGGCCGAGCTCGCGATCAGACGCGAGCCGCGGCCGGCGCCGATGTTGAAATAGATCCACCACATGGCGACGCTGCCGACGAAGGCGGCGAGGAAGGCCATGGCGGTCTCGGGCGTCCAGGCCAGGGCGCCGAAGGTGGCGCCGGTGACCAGGATCGATTCGCCGAGCGCGATGATGATGAACAGGCCGCAGCGCTCGGCGATGTGGCCGCCCTCGATGTCCCAGTCGGCGGTCGTCGAGCGCCCGAGACGCGGGAGCCAGAAGCCGACCGACGGCGACAGGTATTCGATCAGCAGGGCCAGGGCCCAGAGGCCGAGACGGGCGCCGTGATCGGCAAGCGCGCCGGCGAGCCAGAGCACGCCCGCGAGCGCCAGCCAGACCGTGATGCGCTGGAAGTTGCGCCGGTTGGCCGGACTGTGGGAGCCGAGCGCCCAGAGCGTGAACAGGCTCCGGCCGACCTGCATGAAGACGTAGGCGGCGGCGAACGCGAGGCCGCGCGCCTCGAACGCCTCCGGCAGCGAGGTCGAGAGCACGAGGCCGGCCAGCATCAGCACGAACAGCATCAGCCGGACCGGCGGCCGGTCCGGATCGAGCCAGTTGGTGACCCAGGAGGTGAAGATCCAGACCCACCAGACGGCCATCAGCAGGAGCGTCGTCTGGAGCGCGCCCAGCAGCGAGAGGTGTTCGAGCAAGAGGTGCGAGAGCTGCGTGACGGCGAAGACGAAGACCAGGTCGAAGAACAGCTCGACGAAGGTCACCCGGCTGTCTTCGTGGCCGCGCCTCGGCCGCAGCACGCTGCGCCGCGCGCCGGCATGGGTCATTCGATCCCCCCGCCTCGCTCGGGTCTGTTAGTCGAGGTGCCCTTGATCTGTGGCCATCGGGTCCGCGTGCCAGTCAGCTCGGTCCCGCCGTTGGGCACCGCACCCTGGCGAGGCTACGTTCGGACCTCTCCGCCAGGCGGGCCGTAGAAGACGACCCACACGGCGAGGTCATCGCCGAAGTCCTCGAAACGATGCTCCGTGCCGGCGGCGACGAAGATCGCATCCCCAGGCTCGAATGCGTCGCGCTTGCCGTCATGAAACAGGACCCCTCGGCCGCGGATGATGACGTAGATCTCATCCTGCGCATGGGGAGTCTGTCGGTTTGGCGGCACCGGGCGGGAGAGTTTCAGCTTCAGGCTTCCGCGCTGCAGGACACTGACCGAGTGCTCGCCGGCGGGACCCCGTATGCGTGAGTGCGCGTCCGCCAGATGGATCACACGACTGCGATCTGCAATCATGCTGCGCTCCTCGTACGAGAATGTCACGTCTCCGTTCTCCGACGCGGCCAGCTCAGTTGCTCTCGCCGCCCTTGAGGCCCCAGAAGACAACCGGCTAGATCGAGGAGGTCGCCGGACTCGTCGAATCAGGCTCAGGAGAACTCGCCGATCTACGCGGCCACGGCGTCGGACATGAGGACCTCGAACGCCATTTGCATGGGCTTGGCCCCGGGGAGTTTGGAGACACCTAGGATCTCAACCCCGACGACCCTGTCTTGCTCGTCGAAATCGAGCATCAGGCCCGCAGCGACCTCCTCAGTCCGCGCGATTTCGTGTGTCCCGGTTCCGCGCTCCATGAGATAGAGATAGGCGGCATCGGCTGCCGGATCATAGGTCATGCGCATCGCCTGCGCCTCCGAGTTGCTCTGGCGTCAAAATGACAGGAGAGAACATACCGGCCATCGGGTCGATCAATATAGGCTGCGCGCAGCACCTTACCTCCAGCTTCATCGATTCGCCCGAATCCGAGCGTGATCTCAGGGTCACGTGGATCAGCCTCGGTCCGATCAGGCTTGGTTACGACGTGCTCGATCCAAGCAAGATGTATTCCGCGCTCGCTGGCCCGAGCCAGGGCGTGTCTGGTCAGAACCAGCGATCTCGCCATGCCAGCCGATGAGCCTATCCGCTTTTGACCTCTTGATCCAGCGCGGGACGGCTCACTCGCCCTCGCCGCCCTTGGGGCCCCAGAACACGACCCAGGTCGCGAAGTCGTCCGAGAAATTTTCGAAGCGGTGGACGAAGCCGGCGGGCGCGAAGATCGCATCGCCCGGGCCGAACCGCCGGCGCTCGAGCGCGCTCTCGTCACGGCCGAGCGCGAAGGTGCCACGGCCCGAGGCGACGACGTAGATCTCGTCCTGCTCGTGCGGGGTCTGCGGGTCGCGGCCCTTGGGCGCGTAGTAGCGCAGCGTCATCGTGCCGTGGCGCAGCAGCAGCGCCGAGCGCGCGCCCTCGGGGATCGGGGCGGCTTTGGCCGCAGCGAGCGTGATCAGCCAGTCCATCGCGTTCCCCTCCCCGCGAGCTTCAGAGCCTGGCGGCGTACTCCTGGTTCTTCGCCTTCAGCATCGGATCGGTCCCGAAGAACGAGTGCCGCGTCATGTCGGGCGAGTAGCGGCTGGCCGGCGGCTGGCGGCCGAGCGCCTCGGCCATCGCCCGGATGTGGTGCGGCCCGGCGCCGCAGCAGACGCCGAGATAGCGCACGCCCAGGCGCGAGGCGGCCCGGGTGAAATCGGCGATCTCGAAGCGATTGCAGGTGAAGGGATCGAGTGCCACCGGAAACGGCCGCCCGTCCGGGATGCAGTCGCAGCCGGGATCCATGAGCGACTGGAACGTCGGCTGCTCGGGCGTCGTCCGATAGGGCACGGGGAGCGCTGCGACGTGGCAGGCGACGGCGTTCCGGATGCGCTCGAGCGCCGGCAGCATGGTCAAGGGCCCGCGCGAGCAGTTGAGCCCGACGACGTCGGCGCCGGCGTCCTCGAGCCGCCTGCAGGCCTCATCCATGGCCATGCCCTCGCGCATGACGCCGTCCCGGTGCATCGCGAGCGTGATCACTGCGGGTTTTCCGGTTGCCCTGATTGCCTCCAGCGCCATCAGCGTCTCGCCGAGCCAGCTGTAGGTCTCGCCGATGATGAAGTCGACGCCGGCCTCGGCCGCCCAAAGGGCCTGCTCCTCGAACGCCCGGCGGACGAAGCGGAGCGATTCGGGGTCGTCCGGGTCGTAGACGTTGGTGTTGGAGAGGTCGCCCGCGAGCAGGCAGCCGCTCTCGTCCGCGACCTCCTTGGCGAGCTGCAGCGCCTGGCGGTTCAGCGGCTCGAGGATGTCCTCCTTGCCGATCACCTTCAGCTTCTCGCGGTGGCCGTAGTAGGTGAACGCCTCGACCACGTCCGAGCCCGCGCGCACGAACTCGCGGTGCAACTGGCGCACGGCGTCGGGCGCCTCGAGCACGACCTCCGGCACGTAGGGTCCGGCCTGGACCCAGCCGCGCCGCTCGAGCTCGAACAGATAGCCCTCGGCGCAGATCACCGGCCCGGCGGCCAGTCGCTCCAGGAGCCCCGGCCCGCGGCTCGCACCTCCACCCTGCGCCATGACGGTATCTCCGCGCGATTTGCGAGCTTGCGAGGGTGCAGGGCGGCCGGCCGAACGTCAACGCCCGGATGCGACGACCGCTTGCCGAAATCGGCCGGAGCTCCGCACCCGGGAATCCGTGGCCGAGGACCAGGGGCGCGCTGCTGGCCGCGCCGGCGCTCCGGTCCACGGCGGCTGCACCAGGCGCCGCACGGCAGCCAGCGGCCCGGCCCGCGGGCTCAAGCCTCGGGAGCCGGATCTTCACCTGATCGGACAGTCAGGAGCGCGCTCCGCTCGCCCGCACGGGGCTGGCGCCCGCCCGTAAACTGAGGCAGCATGGCGGGGCCGCGGCGGCCGCGGCAGGCCGACCGGATCGGCGGCGGCTGCGTCGCTCAGGCCTGCCGATGCCGCGCCGCGCGGCGGGAGGAGAAGACGATGACTGGACGCGCGCGCCTGATTGCCGGCGCCATCCTGTTCTGCCTGATGCAGGGCGGCAGCGCCGGTGCCGAAACGTTGAAGCTCGGCCATTCCACCTGGGTCGGCTACGGCCCGCTCTACATCGCCAAGGACAAGGGCTTCTTCAAGGACGAAGGCCTCGACGTCGAGCTGATCGTGATGGAAGACCCGAAGGTGCGCTTTCCGGCACTCGCCGCCGGCCAGCTCGATATTGCCGTGACCACGGTCGACACGATGCTCAACTATCTGAGCGACCAGCAGAGCTATCGTTATCTGTTCGCGCTCGACGATTCCAAGGGCGGCGACGGCATCGTCGCCGACAAGGACATCAAGACGGTCGGCGATCTCAAGGGCAAGAGCGTCGCCTATGCCGAGGGCTCGGTCTCGCAGTTCTATCTGGGCGTCCTGCTCAAGCAGGCGGGGCTGTCGTTCGGCGACATCCAGACCCAGAACATGACCGCGGGCGACGCCGGCGCCGCGTTCGTGGCCGAGCGGGTCGACGCCGCGGTCACCTGGGAGCCGTGGCTGACCCGCGGCAAGCAGGCGCCGCACGGCCATCTGCTGGTCGATTCCTCGACCACGCCGGGGCTGATCACCGACATGGCGATGACCACGCCCGCCAAGCTCGCCGCGCGCAAGAAGGACTTCGAGGCGCTCTATCGCGCCTGGGTCAAGGCGGTCGAGTTCCAGAAAGCGAACCCCGCAGAGGCCGACAAGATCATGGCCAAGGGCGTCGGCGGCTGGCTCGAGGACCCGAAAGTGTTCGCCGAGACCCGGGCCGGGATCGTCTACTACGACAAGGCCATGAACGAGGCGTTCATCGGCAAGCCCGACGCTCCGGGCGCGATCGTCAAGACGATCGAGAACGCCGCCGCGCTCGGCAAGGAGAGCGGCATGTTCCACCACGAGGTCACGCCGACCGAGCTCATCGCCTTCGACATCATCAACCAGTAGGCCGGGCCGCGGGTGGCCGGTGCTCCGCCGCGTCCCGTGGTCGGGCGGCGATCATGTCCTGCGCGGGACGGCGCCCGCCCTTACGGCGAGAGCCGAGGCGTTGCGGTCCGCTCCGGAGCCGCGGTCGGAGCGGGCCGCCGCTCGGGCCGCCGGCCGGACCTCGACCGCTGGTCGAGGCGCGGCGATCAGCCGGCGGGCAGACCGCACGACCCGGGTGTCCGCAGGGGGAAATCCGGTCCGGCCGCACGGATGCGCGGAACGCGCACGGACCACCGCGCCCAAGCTTCGGCAGACGATGGTTGACGGACGGGTGATCCGCCGGGCAAGCCCCTTCAGCCATCGCTCAGCCGGACGGTCGGGGCGAGAGCGCCGCAAGCGGGCTGCGCCCGGGTGCCCGGTTGCTCGTGACC
>DATAOG010000352.1:0-1684 GCA_036265855.1 Geminicoccaceae bacterium
CCGGACGACTCGGGATCGGTACTGACAGATCACCGGTCTGCGCGCGCCTGCTCGAGGTCAGCCAGGAGCTCCTCGAGCGTCATCGCGCCTGCGGGTGCTGCCGGCGGCGGCGCATCGGGCGGCAACGCCGCGGGAGTGATCACTCCCTCGGCGGGCCGCCCGCGCGAGCAGCGCGTCCGGCAGGGTCTCCACCTGCTGCGGCGTCGGCGGGCCGAGCTGCGCCAAGGTCCGGTCGCGATCGATCACCAGCACCGTCTCGCCGGCCGCGGCGAGCCGCACGTATTCGCCGAGCTTGGCCCTCAGAAGCTTGATGCCAACGGCACGCATGAGTCGAAGCTAGCTGCCATGGAGCGACTCGATCAAGCCCGCGCCCGCGGGTCGAGCACGCGGTAGAGCAGGTCCGAGAGCAGATTGAGCCCGATGAACACCGAGCCGACCACGATCGTGCCGCCGAGCACCGCGTTCATGTCGGCATTCAAGAGCGAATTGGTGATGTAGAAGCCGAGCCCGGGCCAGGCGAACACGGTCTCGGTCAGAACCGACCCCTCGAGCAGGTTGGCGTAGGAGAGCGCGATCACGGTGACCAGCGGCACCGCCGTGTTGCCGAGCGCGTGCCGCCAGATCACCCGGGTCTCCGACAGCCCCTTGACCCGCGCGGTCGTGATGTACTCCTGGCTCAGCTGCTCGATCATGAAGCTCCGGGTCATCCGGGCGACGTAGGCGAGCGAAAAGTAGCCGAGGATCGAGGCCGGCAGGACCAGGTGCGAGAGCGCGTTCGAGAACACGTCCCACTCGCCGGCGAGCGCCGAATCGATCAGGATCACGCCGGTTCGGGGCTCCACCAGCCCGTCGTAGAAGACATCCAGCCGGCCCGGACCCGCCACCCAGTCGAGCTTGGCGTAGAAGACCAGGAGGCCGACCAGGCCGAGCCAGAACACCGGCACCGAATAGCCGACCAGACCGATCAGCCGGATCGCATGGTCGACGAAGCTGCCCCGCCTGACCGCGGCGGCGACGCCCATCGGCACGCCGAGCACGACGCCGAGCAGGGTCGCGAGCGTCGCAAGCTCGAGCGTCGCCGGAAACACCCGGGCGATGTCGACCAGCACCGGATTGGCGGTCAGCACCGACTTGCCGAAGTCGCCGTGCAGGACCTGGCTGACGTAGATCAGGAACTGCTGCCAGAGCGGCTTGTCGAGGCCGAGCTGGATCTTGGCCTGCTCGTAGACGGCCTGCGGCGCCCGGTCGCCGACCGCCGCCAGCACCGGATCGATCGGCACCACCCGGCCGATCAGGAACGTGACCAGCAGCAGGCCGAGGAAGGTGAAGGCAAGCGTCAGGACCAAGCGGCCAGCCAGCGATATCGGGCGCGGCAGGGTCATCCTCGGGTCAGCCTTCAAGATGCCCGCGTTCGGAGCGCGGACAACCGCGCCCGGCGGTCGCAGGAGGGCCGGACGCCGTCTCGGGCCCGGTTGGCTCCGCTCAGATGCCGAGCCTGCCCGAGGCCATCTTCGTGCCCTCGACGCGCGCCCTGATCTTCTGGAAGGCGATCTCGCGCGCCACATCCGGCGAGCCGTGCTTCGGCTTGACGTCGACGCTGAACGGCGAGAAGCCGCAGTCGTCGGTCGAGCCGAGCCGCTCCTTGGGGATGTACTTCGCCGCCAGCACGAGGTCGTCGCACACC
>DATAOG010000353.1:0-4048 GCA_036265855.1 Geminicoccaceae bacterium
CCGCCGGATCGACCGCTTCGTCGTCGATGACCTGCCGGCCAAGATCGCGGGCATGGTGCCGACCGAGGGCGAGGGCGCCTTCCGGATCGACGAGGTGGTCGCGCCCAAGGACGCGCGCAAGAACGATCTGTTCATCATCTACGGGCTCGCGGCCGCGAGCGATGCGGTCCAGGACGCCGGCTGGCAACCCGAGGACGAGGCCGGCCGCACGCGCACCGGCGTGCTGATCGGCTCCGGCATCGGCGGCCTCGGCACGATCGCCGAGACCGCGATCGAGCTCGAGCGCCGCGGCCCTCGTCGGGTCAGCCCGTTCTTCATTCCGGCCTGCCTGATCAATCTCGTGAGCGGCCAGGTGTCGATCCGGTTCGGCTTCAAGGGCCCGAACCACTCGGTGGTCACCGCCTGCTCGACCGGGGCGCACGCGCTCGGCGACGCGAGCCGGCTGATCGCGCTCGGCGACGCCGACGTGATGATCGCGGGCGGCGCCGAGGCCGCGATCTGCCGGCTCGGGATCGCGGGCTTCGCCGCCGCCCGGGCGCTCTCGACCCACTTCAACGACGAGCCCGAGCGCGCCTCGCGGCCCTGGGACGAGGACCGCGACGGGTTCGTGATGGGCGAAGGCGCTGGCATCGTGGTCCTCGAGGAGCTCGACCACGCCCGCGCGCGCGGCGCCCGGATCTACGGCGAGATCGTCGGCTACGGCCTGTCCGGCGATGCCTACCACATCACCGCGCCAACCCCGGACGGCGACGGCGGCTACCGGTCGATGCAGGCGGCGCTCAAGCGCGCCGGCATGAGCCCGGACGACATCGACTACATCAACGCCCATGGCACCTCGACGCCGCTCGGCGACGAGATCGAGCTCGGCGCGGTCAAGCGCCTGTTCGGCGATGCCGCGCGGCGCCTGTCGATGTCCTCGACCAAGTCGGCGATCGGCCATCTGCTCGGCGCCGCGGGCAGCGTCGAAGCGATTTTTTCACTGCTCGCGCTGCATCATCAGACCGTGCCGCCGACCTTGAACCTCGATCGACCCTCGGCCGGCTGCGACCTCGACCTGGTGCCGTACGAGGCGCGGCGCCGTGAGGTGCGGGCGGCGCTCTCCAACTCGTTCGGCTTCGGCGGCACCAACGCCAGCCTGATCTTCGTCCGCGCCCCCGAGCACTGACCTCCGGACGCGACATGCGCGCGCTGAAGCTGCTGGCAGCGCTGTCGATGATGGCCGCTCTGGCGGGCGTCGTCGTGATTGCCGGCGTGACCCAGCTCAACGCCTATCTGGTCCGGCCTGGACCGACCAAGCAGGAGACCGTCGTCGTGCTGCCGCGGGGTGCCGGTCTCGCTCGCATCGCCGGGATGCTCAGCGATGCCGGCGTGATCGAGCATCCCTGGATGTTCCGCCTCGCGGTGCGCGTGCTCGGCCACGACCGCGTGCTCAAGGCCGGCGAGTACGCGTTCCCGGCGGCGATCACCCCCGGCAGCGTGCTCAACCTGCTCGCCAACGGCCAGACCGTGGCCCGGAAGCTCACGATCGCCGAGGGCCTCACGGTCGCCGAGATCTATCAGCTGCTCGACAAGGCCGAGGGTCTGGTCGGCGAGCTGCCGCCGCCGCCGCCCGAAGGCAGCCTGCTGCCCGAGACCTATTTCTACGCCTTCGGCGATCGCCGGGAGGACCTGGTCAGGCGTATGCGCCGGGGCATGCAGGACCTGCTCGATCAGCTCTGGCAAAAGCGCGCCCGGGGTCTGCCGTTGGTCCGGCCCGAGGACGCGGTCACGCTCGCCTCGATCGTCGACAAGGAGACCAGCCAGCCGGACGAGCGCCGCAAGATCGCGGCGGTGTTCATCAACCGGCTGCGCAGCGGCATGCGCCTGCAGGCCGATCCGACCGTGATCTACGGCCTGACCGAGGGCGAGCGGCGGCTCGGCCGGGCGCTCACCCGCCAGGACTGGACCGACGGCAGCGCCTACAACACCTATCAGATCGAGGGTCTGCCGCCCGGGCCGATCGGCAATCCCGGCCGCGCCTCGATCGAGGCGGTGCTCAACCCGGCCGCGGTCGACTACCTCTACTTCGTCGCCAACGGCAACGGCGGCCACGCCTTTGCGCGCACGCTGGCCGAGCACAACCGCAACGTCGCCGCCTGGCGCAAGCTGCAGTCCGGCGAGGCCACGCCCGAGCCGCCGCCGGCGAAGCCGGATACGAAGCCGGGGCAGAAGCCGGCCGGCTGAGGCCGCTTACTCCTTGGCCGGCAGGCGCGCGAGCAGGGAGTCGACGGTCCCCGCCGGCAACAGCTCCAAGAGCCGCATCATCCAGTAGGTCGGCAGCGGAAAGGCGATCCGCGCCCGCCGGCGCACGAGGCCCCGCCGGATGATCGCGGCCGCGCGCTCGGCGGTCATGATCAGCGGCATCGCAAAACGGTTGCCGGCGGTCATCGGCGTGCGCACGAACCCCGGGCAGATCACCGAGACCGCGACTCCCCGGCGGCCGAGCCGGCCGCGGAGCGCCTCGCCCCAGACCCGGACCGCCGCCTTGCTGGCGCAATAGGCGGGCGCGCTCGGCAGACCATAGAAGCCCGCGATCGAGCTCATCAGCGCGAGCTGGCCCCGCCCGCGCGCGACCATCGCCGGCAGAATCGGCAGGATCGTGTTGACCACGCCCTCGAAATTGACCGCGAAAATCGCCCGCGCCGCCTCCTCGCCGCGGTCCTGGCCGGGCCCGGCGGTGCCGGCGTTGGCGATCAAAAGATCGAGCGGCGCCGCGCGCTCGGCATCGAGCAGCCAGGCCGCCGTCGCGTCGCGGTCGGTGACGTCGACCCGGGCGCAGCGGGCGACGGCGCCCGCCCGCCGGCAGCGCTCGGCGACGCCTTCGAGCCGGGCCTCGTCGCGGCCGCCGAGCGCCAGATCGACGCCGGGCTCGGCGAACGCCAGCGCCAGTGCTGTACCGATCCCGCTGCTGGCCCCGGTGATCAGGATCGAGCGGTAGGGCGGCGGCTGGCGCGCTGGCATCGCGTGACCCCTCGGGCGAACGGCGCTAATTGATTGGCAAGCTTTCCCGGCGCAACAATCGGGCCTTGCGCTTGCCCAGGACCAGACCGAGACAGGCGGGACCATGACCACCCCCAAGGCAGGCGGCGCTCCGATCATCCATCGCCGGGGCCTGATGCTCGTGCTGTCGTCGCCCTCGGGCGCCGGCAAGACCACGATCGCCCGACGGCTGCTCGAGCTCGAGCCCGAGCTCGAGATGTCGGTCTCGGTGACCACGCGGCCGAAGCGGCCGAGCGAGGTCGAGGGGGTCGACTACCGGTTCATCGACCGGCCGAGCTTCCAGACCATGGTCGCTCGGGGCGAGCTGCTCGAGCACGCCCTGGTCTACGATCACGCCTACGGCACGCCCCGGGCGGCGGTCCGCGCGGCGCTGGCCGCGGGCCGCGACATGCTGTTCGACATCGACTGGCAGGGCGCGCAGCAGCTGCGCGAGGTCGCGCGCGACGACATGGTCGGCGTGTTCATCCTGCCGCCCTCGACCGCCGAGCTCGAGCGGCGGCTCCGGCGCCGGGCCCAGGACCCGGAGGCGGTCGTGCGCAAGCGCCTGGCGCAGGTCGCCGCGGATGTCACCCACTGGGCGGAATACGATTACGTGCTGATCAACCACGACCTCGAGCGAAGCGTCGCCCAGACGCGCGCGATTCTGGCTGCCGAGCGGCTCCGGCGCCAGCGTCAGCCGGGCCTGACCGACTTCGTCAGCCAGTTCCGCCTCCAGCGCTAGCAGCCGCGCCGCGCCGGCGCGCATAGCTCCGGGCCAGCCGGCAGAAGCCGGCGACGTCGATCTGCTCGGCGCGCGCGGTCGGCGGCAGCTCGGCGGCCGCGAGCAGGGCCTCGGGCTCGTGGTCCAGGCTCTTCAGGCTCGAGCGCAGCATCTTGCGCCGCTGGCCGAAAGCCGCCTGCAGCACGCGCTCGAGGTCGGCCCGGCCGGCCGGCGCGAGCGGCTGCGGGCGCGGGATCAGCTGGACCAGCGTGGACGCGACCTGCGGCGGCGGCGTGAAGGCGCGGGCCG
>DATAOG010000354.1:0-4003 GCA_036265855.1 Geminicoccaceae bacterium
AACGCGGCGCTCGCTGCGACTGCCGGCCAGAGCACCGCGACCCAGGCGAAGAGGTGCCGCCAGGCGTTCCGGCGGGGCTCGTCGGCAGCACGGCTCAGCATGATCATCTCCCGCTCGGCGGCCGCGACTGACGCGATCGCGCGGCTCGGCCGCCATCGGAGCTTAAGCGAGGTCAGCGTCCTGATCCACCACCGCGCGGGCATTGTGTGGCCTCACAGCAACTGCCGGCGCGCTCGCGATAGCGGCTGGCAGATGACGGGTCTGGTCGAGGTCCCGCGCTCGGGTGCTGATCGATCTCCCGGCACCAATGGCATCTCGGATATTTCGTTGCAGCACCGTAGTGCCTCGTGGTCGATTCAAGGCCAGCTCGATCGCTGGTAGATCGGCGGCTGAATATTTCTACAGTTGATCTTGTCAGAAGAGCCACTATATCGAAAGTTGCTCGTCGATTTTTTTCCGGCACGACCCCTTGGAACAGTTTTCTGATTTGCGATGTTGTCTGTATGGCCTATGACGGAAGCACGGGCGTCCGGCGCATGCCCGGTGCGCCGAACGCCTTCAGCCGTAGGGAATGGGTCAGCGGCGTGACCGTGAGGATCGATCAACGCGACGGGTACTGGGCAGTCCGACGGCGGCGGGTCGGCTCGGTCGACCCTTCGGCGGACCTGCTGCCCGTCACCACGGGCCCACGGTTTCCGAGGTTTGCGGCGGCAATGGACGTTGCCCGCGCGGCCAATGCGCCGCACCTGAGGCTCGCTGATGACCCGTCGCTTTATGACATTCCTCCGGCAATGAGCCACGACGCACCCCGTCCGCGGGCCGCACAGTGGCGGGCCACCCGCCCGACGAGGCGCCCGGTCGGCCGATGGCTCGGGATCGCCGGCTGCCTGGCCCTCGTCGGCGGCTTGACCGCGGCGGCGCTGACGCAGCCGATCGGCGCCGAGATCGGGCGGCTGATCCGCCCCTGGCTCGAGTGGCCGCAAGCTCGCGAGCTCGCGACACCTCGGACCGGTCAAATTCCGTCGACGGCGCCAGAGCGGAGCGCGGGTCGGGACCAGACTGGGTCCCGGCCGCTGCCGGTGGTCACGCGCCAGGATCTGGAGGTGACCGGTCCGTCCGCTACCACAGCTCCGGCGGCCGGCGCGGCGGCCCACGCACCTGGCGATCCGAGCACCTTGCCATTGCCGCTGCCCTCCCTCAAGCCGCCGGCCGGCGCCCAATAGCGGCAGAGCCTGCGGTCGGACTCTAGAGCTTCTCGACTGAGTCCGGGGCGGGCTCGGCTGCAGCCGTCTTGAGGCCGGCTTTCTCGAGACCGGTGATGAACAGATCGACGGCTTTGGCGTCGACCTGAAAGAGCGCGTAAAACGCGCGCGGGTCGCGCGCCAGCAGAGGCGAGCGCGCGGTCGCCTC
Organism: Geminicoccaceae bacterium; assembly: GCA_036265855.1. GTDB lineage: Bacteria > Pseudomonadota > Alphaproteobacteria > Geminicoccales > Geminicoccaceae > DATAOG01. Next base: position 1,411 of record DATAOG010000354.1, read on the forward strand.
CTGTAGCGCCTCGCGGGCCGCCTCGGCCTGGCCGCGCTGCCCTTCGACCGCCGCCAGAAGCGCCGGCCCGAAGCCCGCGCAGCAGGTTCGGCCGGCCTGGGCCTCAGGCAGCGCCGCGGCATAATCCCCGAGCACATAGAGCGCCATCCCCTTGACCAGATGCGTCCACGCCGGCGCCGCGGCCATCCGGTCGATCGATCGATCGAGGTACTCCAGACCCTCCCGCCAGCCGCCGCGCAGCGCGATCCGGATGCCGAGTAGAGCCAGCGTCTCCGGATTGTAGGGGTTGATCGCCACGGCCCCGCGCATGGTGCGCTCGGCCTCGTCGAACCTGCCGAGATGGAACTGCACGGCGGACACGGCCTGCAGCGCCAGAACATTGCTCGGCGCCAGTTCGACGGCACGCTCGGCATCTGCTAGAGCCTGCGGCGCCACCTTGGCCAAGTCGCCGCCGGCGTCGTTGCCCCAACGGAACTGATCGAGCCGCACCAGCGCCAGCATGGCCCAGGCATCGGCGTAGGTCGGATCATCGTGCACGGCCTGCTCGAGACAGGCGAACTGCTCCGGCCATTGCTTCGGGTCGCCGACCCACCGATAGGCGAAGGCCTTCAGCACGCATTCGTAGGCGGACAGGGTCTGGGGCGCGCGGTCGTGCAAACCTTTCAGGACCGCCTCGCTGACGGCGCCATAGGGTGCTGCGAGATTGCTCGCGATCCCGCCCGCGACGTCCTCCTCGATCGCAATCGCACTCGCGGCGCTGAGGTCGCGATCGTAAGTTCGGGACCACAGGAACTCGCCGGTTCGCGCGTCGATCAGCCGCGCCGTGACCCGCAGGCGGGAGGCATCGCGGCGCAGGCTGCCCTGCACCAGATAGTCGACGTGGACGCGGCTCCGGATATCGGCGGGATCGCCCGCGAACGCTTCGGAGAAGCTGGCCTCGCGCGAGAAGACCCGGAACTCGGGGAACAGCAGCAGATTGGAGATCAGCTGCTCGGTCAGGCCGTCGGCCAGGATCTTGCCGGCGCTGCCTTCAGACAAGGGTCTCGAAGGGCACCACGGCAAGGGCAGGACCCTGCTCGGCGCCGCGGGCCTGCCGTGGCGCGGCGGGCGGCGTCCCTGCCCGGTCAAGCAGGACCCACGCGCCAGTGCCGAGCCCGAGCAGCAGGACCAGGATCAGCCCGATCGCATTGGGCCAAAGGGACAGCCGGCGGGCGGGCGGGTCCGAGGTCTCGGCCGGCGCCGCGGCCGTGCCGGCTGCCGCCATCCGGCCGCCACCCGGCCCGTGGCGCCCGAACGCCGGCACGTAGCCGCCCTTCGGAATATCGATGCGGACGGGATCGTCCCGGCCGGCGGTCAGGTAATAGTGCTCGAGATCGCGGCGCAGTCGCCTCGCCTCCAGACGCACGACCGGATCCGTCTGCGGGTCGAAGCTGTCATCCCGGCCGAAGACCGCGACCGCGATCCCGTAGCCCTTCAGACGATCGCCCCGCCCGGCCAGCGCCTCGCCGACCAGGAACGCCAAGAAGCGCTTGCGCCGCTCGCTGGCCTGAAAGCTCGGGCTGGACAGGATCCGCCCGAGCTGCTCGCTCACGGCTTCCCGCGAGGGCGCATCGGCGCTCGGATCGGAGCCTGCTCGCGCGGCCGGCCGCGGGCGAGCGTGGCCCACGTCGCCCGGCGCGCCGATCGACTTCTCGGTCATCGGGACCCGCCCATGAGTGGCTCGCGATTATCGGCCGAGCGCCGGCGCTCCGTTTGAGCCAGATCAACTCGCGCAGAAACCTCCACCGGAATCGGGCTTATCACAGGAGCTGTTCGAACTGTAGTCAACCGTATCGAACTCCCGCGCGGAGCGCGCGTCGGGTAGGGAGTCTGCCCAGTTGATCGGCTCCCTGCCCGCCCTCGAGGGGTGCAGGGATCGGAGAAGCGGCGATGCCGCAGGGCGATTGTGCTTCCGAGCCTGAGCGGCCGGAGGCGGGCGCGACCGATGCCTTGGCTCGTCGCTTCCCCGAGCGCGCCTTGAAGATCGGACGGCTGCAGGCGGAGGATGCGAGCTTCCGCGCAATTTGCGAGGACTACGATGAGGCCAGGCGCGCGCTGGCCTACTGGCTGTCGGCCGGCCAGGCCGGGGACACCAGGGCCGAGGAGTACCGCCGGATCGTCGCGGAGCTCGAAGCCGAGGCCTCGGCGGCTCTGAGCGCGTACGAGCGCCGGCGAAGCTGATGGCGACCGAGTCGGAACGGCGACAGAGCCCGCCAGGCCGAGCGGAGGTAGCGTGCATGAGAGCGGATCGGAACACCGGGCTTTGCACGGTCGCCACGCTGCTCATTCTGATCGGCTGCGCGCCGGTCACCGTCAACACGAGCACCGCGCCGAACGCGGATCTGTCCGCGCGCCACACCTTCGCCTGGGAGCCGAACGGGCAGATGGCCCGCGAGCTCGATGATTCGATCGCAGGGCAGAACGTCCACGCAGCGGTCAACGACGCGCTCGAAGCGCACGGGTTCCGGCCCGCGGCCGGCGAGGCGCCGGACATGCTGGTCGACTACCACGTGCGGCTGCAGAACGAGTCGGAGATCGAGGGCGGCCGCTGGCA
>DATAOG010000355.1:0-9372 GCA_036265855.1 Geminicoccaceae bacterium
GCTCGCGGTCTATCTCGACGGCCAGATCTACATCCTCGACAATCTGACCACGGCGGTGCTGCCGCAGGAGCAGGTGAGCCACTACGTGCCGTACTACTCGGTCAACGAGACGACCCGGTGGGCCCATGTCCCGCCGACCGACACCGTGGCGTCGAGCTCGGCCCGGATGTCGTCGCCGGGCGTCGGCAACCGCTGACCCGACCGCGCCTCCGGCGGCCCGGACTAGCGCTCGCGCAGGGCCCTCTCCTTGGCCTTGAGAATCGGCTTCAGGAGATAGTCCATGACCGTCTTGTGGCCGGTCATGATGTCGACCTGGGCCGTCATCCCGGGGGTGATCGGCAGGGGCTCGCCCGCCTTCTCCAGCGCGTTGTCGTGGGTGCGGACGCGGACCCGGTAGAAGCTCTCGCCGCGCTCGTCGGTGATCGTATCGGCGCTGATGTCCTCGACCACGCCCTTGAGGCCGCCGTAGATCGAGAAGTCGTAGGCGGTCACCTTGACCAGCGCCGGCTGGCCGGGGTGCAAAAAGCCGATGTCGGCCGGCCGGACCTTGGCCTCGAGCAGCAGCGTGTCCTCCAGCGGCACGATCTCGACCAGGTCCTGACCCGGCTGGATGACGCCGCCGACCGTGTTGATCAGCAGGCGCTTGATCGTGCCGCGCACCGGTGAGCGGACCTCGGTCCGCTTGACCCGATCGGCGGCGGCCGTGATCACCTCGGCGAGCGCAGTCGCCTCGGGCTGGTCGGTCGCGAGCTCCCGCTGCGCCTCGGCGCGGAAATTGAGCTGGCGCTCGTCGAGCCGCCGGTGCGCCTCGCGGACCGCCGCCTCGACCCGCGGCACCGATAGGCGCGCCGACTCGAGCTCGCCGTCGAGATCGTTGATCTGACGCTCAAGGTGAAGCAGCTCGATCTTCGAGACCACCCGGCTGGCGGCCAGGGGGGCCGTGATCTCGAGCTCCTGCCTGGCCAGCGCCTGCGACCTCGCGAGCTGGTCGATCCGGGTCTTGAGCTCCGTCAGCTCCTGCTCGCGCTGCTCGACCTGGCTGCGCAGGATCGCGAGCTCCGACTCAAGGTCCGCCTGGCGCGCCTCGTACAGCGCGCGCTGGTTGGCGACCACCTCCGGCGCGTCCGCAAGGATCTCGGGCGGGAAGGCGATCGGCGTCTGGTCGACCTCGGCCCGGAGCCGGCCGATCGCACCCAGCAGCGCCAGATGGCGCTTGCGATTCTCGCGCAGGTCGCTCGCGGCGCGCAGATTGTCGATCCGCAGCAGCACCTGGCCCGGGGTGACGACCTCGCCTTCGTGCACCTCGATCGCGGCGAGGATCCCGCCTTCCAAATTCTGCACCTTCTGCACCTGGCTGGACGGGATCACCTTGCCGTCGCCGCGCGTCACCTCGTCGAGCGTGGCCCAGCTCGCCCAGGCGAAGAACAGGACGAAGAAGGCGACGATCATCAGCAGCAGGAAGTGGGTAAAGCCGCGCGGCCCAATCGGCCCGGCGCCGGCGCTGCCCCCGATGAACTCTGCATCGGCCTTGCGCAGCCGCGGCCGTCGGCTCGCGAGCCCGGTCCGGCTCGGATGCAGCGCGACACCGCGGTTCGCCATGCCGGCGCGCTCAGCCCTGGGTCAAAATCCGGCCGGCGGCAAGTGCCTTGAGCACGTCGTCGCGCGCGCCGTCGGCTACCACCCGGCCGGCGTCGAGCACGATCAGCCGCTCGACCAGCGAGAGCACCGAGGCCCGATGGGTCACCAAGAGCAGGCTCTTGCCGCCCAGAACCTCGCCCAGGCGCTGCTTGAACCGGTTCTCGGCGCCGTTGTCCATGGCGCTGGTCGGCTCGTCGAGGACCAGCACCGGCGGGTCGAGGAGCAGGGCCCGCGCGATCGCGACCGCTTGGCGCTGGCCGCCGGACAGGCTCTCGCCACGCTCGCCGACATTGAGGTCGAAGCCCTGCGGATGGCGGGCGACGAAGTCCTCGACGCCGCCGATCCGGGCCGCCCGCAAGACCGCCTGATCATCGGCGAATGGCGCGCCGAGCGTGATGTTGTCGCGGACCGAGCCGTGGAACAGGAACACGTCCTGGAGCACGCAGCCGACGTTGCGGCGCAGATCGGCGGGATCGATCTGCCTGAGATCGGTGCCGTCGATCAGAACCGCGCCCTGATCGGGTTCGTACAGGCCGAGCACCAGCTTCTCGACGGTCGTCTTGCCGGAGCCGATTCGGCCGATCAGGCCGACCCGCTCGCCCGGCCCGATCCGGAACGAGACGCTGTCGAGCGCAGGGAACTTCTGGCCCGGATAGTTGAAGGTGACGTTCTTGAACTCGATTTCGCCCTGCAGCTCGGGCCGGTGCAGGAACCGGGCCCGGCGCGGCCGCTCGACCGGCAGCGCCATCACCTGGTTCAGCGCATCGTAGGCCGCCCGCGCCTGGTGGTAGCGGGTCAGGATCCCGGCGACCTGCGCGAGCGGCGCCATGCCGCGGCCGGTGATGATCGTGCAGGCCACGAGCGCGCCGACCGTCATCAGGCCCTCGCCGATCCGATAGACGCCGAAGGTGACGACGCCGACCGTGACCAGGTTCTGCGCCAGCGCCGAGAAGTTGACCCCAAGCGAGGACAGGAAGCGGGCGCGGGTCGCGGAGCGGGCGGTCGCGGTCACGAACTGTTCCCAGTTGCGCTGCATGCGGCCCTCAGCGCCGATGCTCTTGATCGTCTCCAGGCCGCTGATGCTCTCGACCAGCACGCCATGCTTCTGCGCCGCTTCCTTGAAGGTCCGGCGGACCACGCGGTTGAGCGGCATCTGCAGGCATAAGCCCACCCCGATCACGCACGGCACCGCGATCGCCGGCACGATCGCGATCGGGCCGCCGAGCCACCACACGATCAGGATGAAGAACAGCACGAACGGCAGATCGACCAGGGTCACCAGGCTCGCCGATGTGAAGAAGTCGCGCAGGCTCTCGAACTCGCGCAGATTGTTGGCGAAGGCGCCGGCGGAGGGCGGGCGCGCCGCCATCCTGATGCCCAGCACCTGCTCGAAGATCCGGCTGGCGAGCTTGAGGTCGGCGATCTTGCCGGCGCTGTCGACGAAATAGCCGCGGAGGTTGCGCAAGACGAAGTCGAACAGGAACACGGTGATCACGCCGGCGGCCAGCACCCAGAGAGTCTCCAGCGCGTTGTTCGGCACCACCCGGTCGTAGACGTTCATGATGAACAGCGGACTCGCGAGCGCGAACAAGTTGATCAGGACGGCCGCAAGCATGACCTCCGCGTAGATCGGCCAGGCCTGCACGAGCGTGCCCCAGAACCAGCTGCCGGCGTGCGCGCTCTCGACCTGCTCGGCGCGCCGGTCGAACCGGATCTCCGGCCGCGCGAACAGGACATAGCCGGTGTAGCGCCGGGCCAGGTCGGCGAGCGGCAGGTCGACCGCGCCGCGGCCGCTCTCGGGCAGGAGCACGCGCGCCTGTTCGCCAGCCAGAAACTCGACCAGCACGCAGGCCGTCCGCCCCTCCAGAAGCAGAATGCAGGGCAACGTCAGGTCACTGATCTGAGCGAGCACGCGGCGCACCAGACGGGCGCTGAGGCCGGCCCTTGCCGCCGCCCGGATCGCCAACTCCGGGGTCAGACGGCCCTCCTCGAGCGGCAGGCCCGCCTTGAGGACATCGCCCGATGCCGGCCGCTCGAGCAACTCGGTCAGCGTGATCAGGCAGGTCAGCAGGGGATCATCGAAGGTCGCGGCTCTCGGCGCGAGCTGCCAGGCCGGCGCTCCGGTCAGAACGCCATCGGCCGCCGCCCGATCGGCCGGGGCCGGTCGCGGTATGTCCAACGGCGACTGCAGTGCCGGGCCGGTTGCCGGCTCTCCGCCCGGCGTCCGGCCAGAGGTCGCCGGCACCGTCAGATCGCTCGACCCCCGTCGAATCGGTTGCGCCATTCCAGTCAGGTCCTTCGCGGCCGTGCCAGTCACGCGGCAACCCACTTGGTCGCTTTTGGCTTGGGGCGGCCAATGCTGTAGACCAGCCATGCCCGCCAGCGCCAGCGCGTGCGACCGGTCAGGTTGCAGTACACAATGGCACCCGCGCACACAATGGGATTGCCGTCTCAACGCCCGGCGCTACCGCAGGCGCGCCGGTCGACGGATGCGCAACACTCTCCTGGCTGCTGTTGCCCGGAAGCCAGAACCGCCAAGGGTTTTCGAGAGCGGCCGCGGGCTAAACAATTGACGTGATCGGAGCCAACAACTAACAAACTCATCAATGACCCAATCAACCTGCGGCTTTGTCCGGGCCGCCTGAGCACGGGTGGCTCAGCCAAATGCAAATCCGAGGACATGCCTCGTTGTCGATCATCGCCCGCGCGCTGACCGCCGCCGGCGCATCGCTCGTCTGGCTGGCGGCCTCCGGGATTGCCGGCGCCACCACTCTCGAGGACAGCGTGCAGGCGGGCCTAGCAACCAACCCGGACGTCGGCGTGGTGCAGGCGGATCGCGAGGCGATCGATCAGGAGCTGCGACAGGCGCGCGCCGGCTATCTGCCATCGGTCGACCTGCGCGGCGCGGCCGGACCGGAGTACACCAACAGCACCGCCACCCGCGAGCGCACCACGCGACCGCCGGGCGGCGACGCCTCGACGACGCTGATGCGCTACGAATCCCAGATCACGCTGTCGCAGATGCTGTTCGACGGCTTCGCCACCCAGAGCGAAGTCCAGCGGCAGCTCTCGCGCGTGGATTCGGCGGCGCATCGGGTTCAGGAGGCGGCCGAGTTCGTCGGCCTGGATGCGATCGAGGCGCATCTGGACGTGCTGCGCAATCAGGTGCTGGTCGAGCTGGCCCGCGAGAATCTGGCGGAGCATCAGCGGCTCGGGGGCAAGGTCCGGCAGCTCGAGGCTCAGGGCGGCAGCTCGATCGCGGACGTCCGCCAGACGGAGGCCCGGATCGCCGCCGCGCAGACCTCGCTGGCGACCGCGACCGGCGCTCTGCGCGATGCTCAAGCCCGTTATATCACGGTGGTCGGCATGCAGGCGGAGAGCCTGGAGGAACCGGTCGTGCCGGTCGCAGCCGTGCCCGAGAGCCAGGAAGCCGCCGCGGCCCTGGCGTCGACCGACAACCCGACGGTCGAGATCGCCAATTCCGACATCGAGGTTGCCAAGGCCGAGCTCACTGGCTCGCGCTCGGGCTATTACCCGCGGCTCGACGTGGAGGCCGGCGCGGCCGCGAACAAGAACCTGGACGGCATCAAGGGCGGCGACGTCGATGCGCAGGCCCTGCTCGTGCTCCGCTACAACCTGTTTCGCGGGGGCGCCGACATCGCCCGCGAGCGTGAGGCCTTCTCGCGGCTGAGGGAAGCACGCGAGCAGTTGCGGAAAGCCCAGCGCGACGCCGAAAACCAGGCGAGAGTCGCCTACAACGCCCTGACCACCGCGCAATCGCGCGTCGAATCCCTGCGGGCCACGGTCGAGGCGCAGCGCGCGACCCGCGATGTCTATGCGCAGCAGTTCGATCTCGGGCAGCGCAGCCTGCTTGATCTTCTGGATGCGGAGAACGAGCTGTTCGTCGCCCGCTCCAATCTCACCACGGCGCAGTACACGCAGACGTTCGGGGCCTATCGCGTGCTGGCCGTGATCGGCAATCTCTTGAGAACTCTCAATATCGATCGACCCAAGCAGTCGATCGACATTTATCGTGAGCGCAAGGAGCCGGTGCACGAGACGCTGCCGGCGAGCGAGAGGGGCAACTGATCGAAGCGCCGCCGAGCCGCGGCGGAGCGCGCCGGCCAGCCAACTCGGGCTTGTACCCGGGCCGGCTCACGGTTGTTCGCCCCCCTTGCGCAGGGTCGGCGGTGCTCCCGCGTGCGGGGCAAGGCAAAGTTGATCTATCCGAAGCGGTAGCACTAACGATCAGCTAACGAATGCATGGTTAATGCTGTACCATGCAGCCTAATCGACAGAGACCCGGAGCGAGCGGGTCCGCAACGCCCGGCGCCGCGATGCGCGCGGCGACTGTGGAACCGATGATCGGGAATGGCGTTGTAGCCCGGCTACGTTTCGACCAGAAGACGATGCCCCGAGTCGGCGAACCGGTAGTCGCGCACCCGTTGTCTCGGCGCCGCACCTGGCGCGGTCATGAGGCTCGGGAGACGCCTGGAGCGAAATGCTCGCCGGAAACCTGAGAAACCACCCGATGCATCGTCAATCAGGATTTTTTCCAAAGGATATCCGGCTTTCCCGGCCTCATGCGATTTGTTATCCTGCGGCAAAATTGAGCGAGAGCACTGCCGTGTGCCTCCAAGTTGACGTCGCGGCAGAGGGTCTCCGGTGGCCAGCAGCCATCGGGCGCGGACCCGTAGAAGCGCCGCCCGACGGCGTACCGGCGGCATTCCTGCGGCGGCGCTTTCCAGGGCGCGCCGATCCTTCGGCTCCGGGGGCGGGCGGTAGTGCCTTGCCCAGCTTGACAGGACGGCGAGTGCGGAGCCGCCTGATGCGCGGGGTCCTGGCGATCGCGATTGCGGCGATGCCATGGTTCGCGCCGGCGGCTGCAGTCGCAGCGGCCGAAGATCCCCAGAGCCATGGCCTTGATGCCGAGCTGGCACGTCTGCGCGAAATCGGCGGGCAGCTGGTCCGGCAACGCGCGTTGCAGCAGGCCCTGCAGCAGCGCGCGGACGGTCTGGCGCGCGAGATCGAAAGTTTGCAGACCCGTCGTGACCAGATCTCGTCGATTCTGACCAGCGAGCGCGATGAGGCGGCAGCGCTGGAGCGACAACTCGATCGGCTCGTGCCGAGGGTCCTCGCGCGAAGCGCGGCGATTCGCGAGCGCAGGGGGCAGGCGGCGCGGTTGCTCGCCGATCTGGCGACTACCAGTCGACAAGTGGAGCTCGATCCGACGATCCGGGCCAGAATGCTGGCAGTCAGCCCGTTGCTGCTGCGGCAGTTGCGAAGCGCCGGCGCCGGTCTCGACCCTCTGGAGCGGCGACCGGAGCCGCTGATTGCCCGCGAACGCGAGATCGAGCTGCGAGCGCCGCAACTGATCGCGGAGGCGGAGCGGCTCCAGAGGGAGCAGGAACTGCAGCAGCAGCAGCGAAGCGCGACCGCGGCCGGGCTGGCGCAGCTGAACACGCGGATCGAGACGCTCGGCAGCGAGCAGCGGCGCCTCGCGCAGGCCGTAGTCAGCCATGAGGTCGCTCAGGCGGTTGAGGCCGGGCCCAACCCTGACCAGCCGGCACTGCGTGCGGACCGGCAGACGCGGCCTGCCGGCGAGACCGCTCCGGAGGCCACGGTTGCGGGCTCGCTCCCGACCACTTCCCAGCTGGCCTTGGCCATGCATGCGATCCAGCCGAGCTCGCCGCAGCTCATGGCCGCGGCGCCGCCGTCAGCAATATCGGCGCTGCCGGCCGCAAACGCGGAGGTCGCTGCGGCGGCGCTGCTGCGGCCGCCGGCGAAGCCTGCTGGCGCCGCTCTCCGGGGAGAGCTGGCCACGGCGGCGTACGGCAGAGCCCCGGCGGCGACGCCGCTCGATGCCGTGTTTCTCGACCCGGCGCCGCTCGCCGGTGTCGGGTCGCAGGTGCCCGTGGCTCGTCTGCCGCCGCCGGCGCCGCCGATCACGCCGATGTTGGCGGATTTCGGGAGCGCGTTTGGCGACCAGGACAACGGCGCCGGAAAGTCTGGACTCACGATCGTCGCCATGCCCGGGCAAAGGGTCGCAGCGCCCGAGGACGGCCAGGTCGTGTTCGCGGCGCCGTTCAGGAGCTATGGCTTGCTCTTGATCATCCAACATCAACGAGAATATCATACGTTGCTGTGGGGCCTCGCCGAACTGGACGTCGCGGTGGGAGATCAGGTTCGGACCGGCCAGATCGTCGGTGTCATGGCTGCCGATGCGGATCACCCGCCCGAGCTGCACGTCGAGCTGAGGCGGAACGGCCGGCCGGTCAATCCCCTGCCGTGGCTGGCGGCCAATAGCAACAAGGTTAGAGGTTGATGCGGAAAAGTTTGATCGGTGTCGTCGGCGTCGGCGTCGTGGTGCTGGTGGCGTGTGTGGCCGCGGCCAGCATGCCGCAGACCGGCTCCTCCGACACCTTCCGGCAGCTGAAGTTGTTCGGCGATGTCTTCGAGCGCGTGCGCGCCGAGTACGTCGAAGAAGTGTCCGACGAGACCCTGATCGAAGCGGCGATCAACGGCATGTTGACTTCGCTCGATCCCCACTCCGGTTATCTTGACGCCAAGAAATACCGGGACATGCAGGTCCAGACCAAGGGCGAGTTCGGTGGCCTCGGGATCGAGGTGACGATGGAGAACGGCCTGGTCAAGGTGGTCTCGCCGATCGATGACACGCCGGCGCAGCGCGCAGGCGTCCAGGCTGGAGACGTGATCACGCACATCAACAGCGAGCCGGTCATGGGCATGAGCCTGTCGGAGGCCGTGGAGCGGATGCGGGGTCCGGTCGACACCTCGATCGAATTGACTCTGCGCCGGCCCGGCCATGACGAGCCGATCCAGGTCAGCATGGCGCGCGCGGTGATCACCATCTCGCCGGTGCGCTGGCATGCCGAGGGGGATATCGCCTACGTCCGGATCAGCTCGTTCAACGAGCAGACCGAGAGCAGCCTGCACAAGGCGATCGAGGAGGCGAAGGGCCAGCTCGGCACCAATTTCAAGGGCGTGGTGCTCGACCTGCGCAACAATCCCGGCGGCCTGCTCGAGCAGGCGGTGGCGGTCGCGGACGCGTTCCTCGACCATGGCGAGATCGTGTCGACGCGCGGGCGGCGCCCGGACAGCATCCAGCGTTTCAATGCCCGGCGGGGCGACGAGATCGACGGCCGACCGATGGTGGTGCTGATCAACGGCGGCTCGGCCTCGGCCTCCGAGATCGTCGCCGGCGCGCTGCAGGACCATGGCCGGGCGATCGTCATGGGTACGCGGTCGTTCGGCAAGGGCTCGGTCCAGACCATCATGCCGCTGCCCGGGCACGGCGCCATCCGGCTGACGACCGCCCGCTACTACACGCCGGCGGGCACCTCGATCCAGGCCAAGGGGATCGTTCCGGACATCGAGGTCCAGCAGTCACACGTCGAGGCGATCGATGAGGGCGTGTCCCGGCGCGAGGCGGACCTGCGCGGCCGGCTCCAGAACGACCAGGCCGACGGTCAGGACGCGGGCGGTGACGGCCAGCCCGCCGGACCCAAGGCGCAGCAGACCCAGCAACCTCCGGCTGAGGACTACCAACTGGCCCGGGCGGTCGATCTGCTGCGTGGCGTGGCCATGTTCGGGGCCCGCAATATTCAGTAGGCTAGCGGCCCAGCCGCGCGATCGCACGCCTGCGCTCGGTGGTCGTGACGACGGGTCGGCCCGGCTGAGGGGTCAGGGTTCCCGGCTCCAGCGCCCGCTTTG
>DATAOG010000356.1:0-4445 GCA_036265855.1 Geminicoccaceae bacterium
TCAGCTATCGACCTCACATTAATGCAGATTGAACTTTGCAACAATATCCTTGATTCGATCGGTCCGTGCCGCTACCGCAGCGCGCAGAGCTACTTGTGCTCGAGCCGGATAAGGCCCGGCTCGGGCGGTGGCGGCAGGCCGCCGCCCTGATGGCGCTGGCAGCGCTCGAGATAGAACCGGGCCGGGCCGTCGCCCGGGCGGGCCGCCAGGACCGCCTCGAAGCACGCCGCCGCCTCGCGCCAGCACCCGGCCCCGAAGCGCGCGAGGCCGGTCGCGAAGGTCTCGAGCAGGCCGGAATCGGCCGGCTCGCCCTTGTCGCCGAGAAGCTCGACCAGGCTGAGCGGCCGGGTCTTGCCGACCGGCAGGAAACGGCCGAGCGGCCGCACCGGGAAGTCGGGCAGGCCGTCGACCACGCCCTCGGTCGCCAGGATCCGGGTGCCGAGCTGCTTGTTCAAGGCCTCGATCCGGGCGGCGGTGTTGACCGGATCGCCGACCACGCTGTAGGCGAAGCGCCGGCCGCCGCCGACGTTGCCGACCATGACCCGGCCGGCGTTCAGGCCGATCCGGGTCGGCAGCCCGAGCGGCTGGAAGCGGCGGTTGAATGCGACCAGCTCGCGGTCGATCTCGAGCGCGGCCAGGCACGCCCGCCGGCGGCACTCGGGTGCCGGCATCGTAAAGACGCAGGTCATGCCGTCGCCGATCACGTCGGTCACCAGCCCGCCCTGCCGCTCGACGACCCCGAACAGGGTCTCGAAGTAGCGATCCAAGAAGCCGCTGAGCCGGTCGGGCGCCATGGTCTCGGCCAGGCTCGTGAAGCGCTCGGCGTCGCTCACCATGCAGGTCGCGAACAGCTCCTCCTTGAGGAGACTCGGGTCGGCGCCGGCTTCGGCGAGCCCGGCCGCGACCTTGGCCGGCAGATAGTAGCGAACGCCGCGGCTGATGTTGACGCGGGCCTGGTGGGCCTCGCGGTACTGCAACAGCAGCCCGGCGAACAGGCCGAGCGGCAGCTGGACCAGCAGCGGCACCGTGACCGGCAGCCAGAGGCTCGCCCGCGCGAACGCCGTCTGCGCGCCGAGATAGCCGAGCGCGGCGCAAACGAGCGTCAGCGGTACCGCGAGCGGCGCCGGCAAGAGCCCGGCGATCAGGCCGACCGCCAGGCCGAACCCGAACAGCCAGACCAGGGCGAGCGGCGGCCCGGCCGGCTCGAGCACGCGACCTTCGAGCTGGTTGGCAAGCGCGGTGGCGGCGATCTCGACGCCGCCCGTCCGGGCGCTCTTGGGCCCTTCGAACACGGTCGCGAACCCGTCCTGGTTGGGGTTGATCGGCTCCGATTCGCCGACGAACACCACCTTGCCGGCCAGATCCGGCGGCGGCCCGGCGGCCAGCAGCCGGTGCAGCGAAATCGTCGGGATCCGCCCGACCGGGCCATAGAAGTTCAGATAGCGGCTGTCGGGGCCGTCATAGAGTGCGATCAGAGCGGCGAGCAGGCGCTCGGTGCGTGCGTCCGCGCCGGCCTGCGCCAACGCCGCCCGCACGCGCAAGCCGAGCCCGGGATCGGCCACGAACGCCCGGCGGAGCGCCTGCATGTAGGCGGTGAGATCGCCGCCGCTGGCCAGCTGCGCGGGCTCGGCCGCCGCGCCGCTCTGGCCGACCGCCAGGCCCGCGCTCGCCAGCAGGCGCGCCCAGTCGGCGAGCACCGGCAGCGCAAAACGTTGGAGCGCGAGTGCCGGCAGGGTCGGACGGTCCTCGAGATCGGACGCGAACGCGAAGAACTGGCTCACCCGCTCCGTCGTCCGCGGCAGCGGGAACGGCGCCGCCCCGACCGAGCCCAGAGCCAGCGCGGGCAATGGCCGCCGCAGCTGCTTGCCGGCGAGCAGCCCGGCGATCGCGCCATCGCGGCCGGGCAGATAACGGAAATCCTCGTGCAGGTACTCGAACAGGACGACCCGGCCCGCGGCGCTGACCGCGTGCGCGAGCGCGCGATCGTCGGCCGCCTCACGCGGCCGGTCGAAGATCACGTCGAAGACGATCACCGCGGCCCCGGCCTCGACCAGCCGGTCGATCAGCCGGGCATAGACGGTGCGCGGCCAGTCCCTGATCCTCTCGGGCAGATGAAGCTGCTCGCCGGATTCTCGATCGAGGCTGACGACCACGGCCTCGGGCGGCGCCGGCAACGGGCCGCGCACGGCGAACAGCCAGCTCAGGCCGAGCCGTTCCTCGACCGCCCAGCCGTAGGGCGTCACGACCAGCGCCGCGCCGAGCCCGCCGGCCAGCAGACCGATCGCGCACGCTCTTCTCAGCCGCATCGCGGGTCCGATCCCATCGGCCGACCCGACCGGCGCGCATCAATCCGCGCGCCGGACGCCTCGCGCTCGCTGGGTATCGGCGATCTTGGGAAAGCGCGTCAATCCTCCAGGCCGGCGCGATGGTAAGGATGGCCGGTGAGGATGGTCTCGGCGCGGTACAACTGCTCGGCCAGCATCACCCGGACCAGCCGGTGCGGCCAGGTCATCGCGCCAAGCGCGATCACGGCTGCGGCCTGCTCCAGCAGACTCGGGGCGAGCCCGTCGGGGCCGCCGATCAGGAAACCGAACTCGATCGCGCCCGCTTCGCGCCATCGGCCGAGCTGGCGGGCGAAGCCCAGGCTGTCGAGCTGCCGACCGTGCTCGTCGAGCGCGACCCTGAGCGCACCCTCCGGCAGCGCGCGCAGCAGCCGCTCGGCCTGGTCCGCGAGCCGTCGCTCGGCGGTCACGCCCCGCCGCGGCGCCACCTCGACGAGCCGGATCGGCCAGGTCGAGCGCCGGCGGTAGGCCTCGAACAGATCGCGGGTCGAAGACGCACGGTCGCGGCCGACCGCGGCGATCGTGATCCGCAAGCCGGCCGCGGCCACCCGCGGCGCCCGGCGCTCAGGCGTGCAGCCGGGCCGCGACCTGCTGCTCGGGCACCGCGGCGCCCCAGAGCTTTTCCAGATCGTAGAATCGCCGGACCTCGTCCTTGAACAGATGGACGATGACGTCGCCGGCGTCGAGCAGCAGCCAGTCGGACTGGCCGCCGCCCTCGGAGGCGAGCCCCTGCAGCCCGGCACGCTTGAGGCGCGCGATCAGGTGCTCGGCCATGGTCGCGAGGTGGCGCTGAGAGTTGCCGGTCGCGATCACCATCGCATCGGCGATGCTGGTCTTGCCGGCAAGATCGATGATGACGGGGTCGATCGCCTTGTCGTCGGCGAGCGAGGAGAGGATGAGCTGTTGCAGGTCAGGGCTGACTGGCCGCGTGCGCGTCTCCGTGCCTATGACGGTCACTCCTCGGTCTGGCGCGCCGACCCGAGCTCTTCTGCTCCCGACGGATTGCCGTGCTCGACTCTCCGTGCCGGCGCAGCCGCAAATACACCCAGGCTGGCGGGGGCTGCTGCGCCAGAGCTCGCGCGGCGCGTTGCTCAAGGCGCCGGTCGGCATAGGCGCGTGCGACCCGACCAGCCAATGCAGGGTAAGAATAAGGCTCCCGATCGAACACGGCAATGGGAACCGTCGCCAGAATGCGTCTCCAGTGACGCCATTTCGGCAATTGCAGCAAGTTGTCAGCGCCGATCAACCAAACGATGTTATCCCTACAATGATGTCTCAACCATAAGATAGTATCGATCGTGTACCGCAGGTGGAGCCGTTGCTCGAGGTCACTGACGCAGATGCGCGGATCTCTGGCCGCGAGCGCCCGGGCCGAGGCGAAGCGCTCGGCGAAATCCGCCATTCCGGTTACCGGCTTCAGCGGATTTTGCGGCGAGACCAGCCACCAGACCCGATCCAGGCCGAGATGCCGGAGCGCCTCCCGGCTGATCGCGAGATGGCCTTCGTGGGCCGGGTTGAAGGAACCCCCGAGCAACCCGATGCGGCGGCGCGGCACCAGGCGTGGCGCGGCGGGCTGGCGCCGCGGCCGGTTGATCCGGGCGACCGGCCGGCGGGGGCTCATGCCGGTCGGATCTGACCGCTGCCGCGCACCACGTACTTGAAGCTCGTCAGCTGCTCGAGGCCGACCGGGCCGCGGGCGTGCAGCCGGCCGGTCGAAATGCCGATCTCGGCGCCCATCCCGAACTCGCCGCCATCGGCGAACTGGGTCGAGGCGTTGTGCAGCACGATCGCGCTGTCGACCTCGGCCAGGAAGCGCTCGGCGGCGGTCCGGTCGTCGGTCACGATCGTGTCCGTGTGGTGCGAGCCGTAGCGGTTGACGTGGGCGACCGCCGTGTCCAGGCCATCGACCAGCTTGATCGATAGGATCGCGTCCAGGTACTCGGTCGACCAGTCGGCCTCGCCCGCAGGAACGATCCGGGGATCCATCGCCTGGACCTCGGGCTCGGCGCGCAGCTCGCAGCCGGCCGCGAGCAGCCCCTCGAGCACCCCGGGCAGCAGCCGCGCAGCCGCCTCGCGGTCGACCAGCAGAGTCTCGGCGGCGCC
>DATAOG010000357.1:0-5714 GCA_036265855.1 Geminicoccaceae bacterium
GACTCCGCCCGCATCCAGACCGCTGCGCGTGCCGTCGGGGTCGCTCAGAGCGCGCTCGACCAGGGCCTCGCCTACGCTCGCGAGCGGGTCCAGTTCGGTCAGCCGATCTATGGGTTTCCGAGGGTGGCCGACAAGCTCGTCTGGATCGCGGTCGAGATCATGATCGCGCGGCAATTGACCCTGTTTGCCGCGCGCGAGAAGGACGCGGAGCGCCGGTGCGATCTCGAGGCCGGCATGGCCAAGCTGCTGGCCGCGCAAGTTGCCTGGAGCGCCGCCGACAACGCGCTCCAGATTCACGGCGGCAACGGCTACGCGCTCGAGTACCCGATCAGCCGCATCTTCTGCGACGCGCGGATCCTCAACATCTTCGAGGGTGCCGCCGAGATCCAGGCCCAGATCATCGCGCGGCGACTGCTCGAGGGCTGAAGCGTCGCTCGATCGTCAGCGGACGGTTCGCGGCCGGATCAACCCCAAAGCGAACGAGCCGAGCAAGGCCCGGCTCGTTCATCATATCCGACTGGCCCTAACGCTGGAAGTCGATCGTCGCGCGCCGGTTGGCCTGATCCGGCGTGTTGTCCGGGGTCTGAACCGCGAGATTGGTCTCGCCGTACGCTTTGGTGGTCACGATCTGGGCGGGGATGCCCGACCTGACCAGCTCGGCCGCGACGGTGTTCGCGCGCCGCTGCGAGAGCTGCATGTTGTAGGCGGGCGGGCCGGCGGTGTCGGTATGACCGCCCACGGTGATGCCGCCGAGCTCGCGGCCCTTGATGTCGGCGATGATCTGGTTCAGCGTCGACTCGGCTTTCGGATTGAGGTTGGCCTGGTCGAAGTCGAAGTAGATTACGCCCTGTCCGGGCAACGCCGCCGGCGGCGGCGCTGCGGGCGCGACCTGCGCGAGGCCGACCGGGACGGTCTCGGGGCAGTCGAACGTGTGCAGCGTATGGATCGCATCGTCCGCGGCGTGGTTGATGACCGGCTTGTCGGTCTTGTCGACCAGAACGCTGCACACCCGGTTTGGTCCCGAGCCCCACAGGCCGGACAAGGCCTGCTGCGCCAGGCTCGGCCGTATGCCGGCGGCGCTCACGGCCAGGACGGCCGCGGCCACCGAGCAGGTCATGGCTAAGCGAAGCATGGAATGGTTCCCTTTCCCAGGTTGTCGAACCCACTGCCGGGGCTCATGAGCCGTTCGGTCCCGGTCACAGTCCGACATCGTCTGCCGTCGATCTGCGCCGATCACCATCTTAGTCTGGTCCACCAAGTCACCCAAGCTGACGGTGTGGTACATTGCTCTTGCGGCGAGAGCAAGTACACACTTTCTTAATTATAGGACCGGCCGCCGGTTCCGCATAGCAGCGTACGTACAGAGCGGCCCCGCGCTGAGCCGGCCCCTGCCACGGGGTGGCCAGCTTGGTCGAGGTGACGAGTGCACGCTGGTCAACGCCCGCCGGCCCCAGTCAGCGCGTTGGGTGCTGTCGCGTGCTCGCGGCGTGGTTTACCATCCGGCAAGGGATCAATGGCATAAGGTCGGTGCCGCGTGGCGCTGGCCCGCGCACAGACGATCCCGCAGCGGCCCGACGGCTCCGAAAGTGAGATCCCATGAGCAACCCGGCCAGAATCGACGTCGGCGTGATCGGTACCGGTTTCGTCGCTCGCCACTTCAGCTATGAGTTGGAGCGCCGGCCGGGGTACCGGCTCGCCAAGGTGCTGACCCGCCGGCCGCTCGACCGCTGTCAGGACTTCCCGCGCGGGGACGCGCTCACCGATTCGCTGGATGCGCTGATCGCGGCCAGCGATGTCGTTTTCGAATGCACCGGCGATGCCTTCTACGCCGCCCGGACGATCCCGCGCGTGCTCGATGCCGGCAGGCCGGTCGTGACCCTCAACGCCGAATTCCACGCGACGATCGGCTCGCAGTTCGTCGGCCGGGGTCTGCTGAGCGAGGCCGAGGGCGACCAGCCGGGCTGCCTCGCGGCGCTGGCCGAGGACGCGGTCGCGACCGGCTTCGCGCCGCTCGCCTACTGCAACATGAAGGCGTTCCTGAACCGCAACCCGGCGCCCGAGGAGATGCGCTATTGGGCCGAGCGCCAGGACTACTCGATCGAGATGGTGACCTCGTTCACCGACGGTACCAAGGTCCAGATCGAGCAATGCCTGGTCGCCAATGGTCTCGGTGCCGGGATCGCCAAGGAGGACCTGATCGGGCTCGAGACCCGTGACCTTAAGCTCGCGGCCGCCGAGCTCGGCGCCGCCGCCGACCGGCTCGGCCATCCGATCAGCGACTACATCCTGGACCGCGGGCTGCAGCATGGCGTGTTCATCGTCGCCCGCCACGATCCGCGCCAGGCGACCCCTTTGCGCAACTTCAAGCTCGGCGACGGGCCCTATTACGTGCTGATCAAGGACTACTGCCTGGTCCACCTCGAGGTCTTCAAGACCCTTGAGCGGCTCGTGCGCGAGCGCCGGCCGCTGCTCAACAACGGCGCCCGGCCGCGGGTCAGCGTCGCGAGCATCGCCAAGCGCGCGCTCAGGCCCGGCGAGCTCATCGAGCGGGGGTGCGGCAGCTTCGAGTTGCGCGGTACCTGCGTCAACATCGCCGACCGGCCGGGGCATGTGCCGATCTGCCTGGCCAGCCGGATGCGCGTCCGGCGGCGGATCGAGCCGGGCCAGCTCCTGACCATGCACGACGTCGAGCTGCCCGAGACCGAGGCGCTCGCGGCCTGGCAAGCGATCGAGCGCCGGGTTCTCGAGCCCGAGCGGGCGGTCGCCTGCTGAACGCCGTCCGAACGCGCCGCCCAACCCCGTTTCAACCCAGCGAGGCCCGATGGAGATCAAGGCGACCGCCATCCCCGACGTGAAGGTCATCGTGCCGGCGCGGTACGGCGATCACCGGGGCTTCTTTTCCGAGGTCTACAACCGGCGTTCGCTCGCGGAGGCCGGGATCGACGTCGAGTTCATCCAGGACAACCACTCGTACTCGGCCCAGCGCGGCACGTTGCGCGGCCTGCACTTCCAGCGGCCGCCGGCGACCCAGACCAAGCTGTTGCGTGTGCTGCGCGGTGCTGTGGTCGACGTCGCGGTCGACTGCCGGCTCGGTTCGCCGACCTTTGGCGAGCACGTAATGGTCGAACTCTCGGCCGCGGCCGGCAATCAGATCCTGTGCCCCAAGGGCTTCGCCCACGCCACGCTGACCATGGCGCCCGATACCGAGATCACCTACAAGGTCGACGCCTACTACGCGCCCAACCGCGACCTCGGCATCCGCTTCGACGACCCGGATCTGGCGATCGCCTGGCCGATCCCGCCCCGGCAACTGGTGCTGTCGGACAAGGACCGGAGCCTGCCCTGGTTCCGCGACCTGCCGGCGGTATTCACCTATTCCTGATCGCTCAGCAAGGAAGGACGTTTCGATGGAGCGCGTTCTCGTGACCGGTGCGGGTGGCTACATCGGCACCTCGCTCGTGCCGATGCTGCTCGCCCAGGGCTACAAGGTGCGGGCGCTCGACCGCTTCTTCTTCGGACGCGAGCTGCTGCCCGAGCACGAGCAGCTGGAAGTGATCAGGGCGGACAGCCGCCGGCTCGAGCCCGGCTATTTCGAGAAGGTCGACCACGTGATCGACCTGGTCGCGATCTCCAACGACCCGAGCGGCGAGCTGTTCCAGGACGCGACCTACCAGATCAATCACGAATCCCGGGTGCACTGCGCCCAGATGGCCAAGGCGGCCGGGGTCAGGCGCTACATTCTGCCTTCCTCCTGCAGCATCTACGGCTTCCAGGAACCAGGCGTGATCTGCACCGAGCGCCATCCGACCAATCCGCTCACCACCTACGCCAAAGCCAACGAGATGGCCGAGCAGGGCGTGCTGCCGCTGGCCGACGACAAGTTCTGCGTCGTGGTCCTGCGCCAGGCCACGGTCTACGGCTATAGCCCGCGGATGCGCTTTGATCTCGCGATCAATGGCATGACCTATGGCGCCTGGAAGACCGGCGTGCTGCCGCTGATGCGCGACGGCAGTCAGTGGCGGCCGATGGTCCATGTGCGCGATACCGCGAGCGCCCAGATCTTCATGCTCAAGGCGCCGCGCGCCAAGGTCAACGGGCAGCTGTTCAACATCGGCTCGGCCGCCAACAACTATCAGCTCGGACCGCTCGCCGAGACGATCTGCGAGACACTGCCCAAGCCGGTCAAGATCGACTGGTATGGCGACGTCGATCACCGCTCCTACCAGGTCAGCTTCGACAAGGTCGAGGCGCTCGGCTGGAAGGCCAGGTACACCGCGCGCGAGGGCGCCCTCGAGATCTACGAGAAGCTGGAATCCGGCGCGGTCGACAAGTCCACCGAGACGATCACGCTCGAATGGTATAAGCTGTTGACCAGGTGGCATCAGGTGATCAAGGAGGTCGAGCTGCACGGCGGCATCATCAACATCAACATCTAGATAGAGACGAAAGGCGGGCGGAGCCTCGCAAACATGTGGAAAGGCATCATCCTGGCCGGCGGCTCGGGTACCCGGCTGCACCCGGTGACGCGGGCGGTGTGCAAGCAGTTGCTGCCGATCTACGACAAGCCGCTGATCTACTTCCCGCTCACCACGCTGATGCTGGCCGGCATCCGCGACATCCTGATCATCACGACGCCCGAGGATCAGGTGGCGTTCAGGCGCCTCCTGAACGCCGGCGAGCAGTGGGGCCTCAGGCTGAGCTATGCGGTCCAGCCCAAGCCCGAGGGCCTGGCCCAGGCGTTCCTGATCGGCCGGGACTTCATCGCCGATGATCACTGCGCGCTGGTGCTCGGCGACAACATCTTCTTCGGCCATTACTTCCGTGAGGACCTGAAGCGCGCCGCCGCCCAGGCGCTCGGCGCCACGGTCTTCGGCTATCAGGTCCGCGACCCCGAGCGATACGGCGTGGTCGAGTTCGACGCCGCCGGCCGGGCGATCTCGCTGGAAGAAAAGCCCATCAAGCCTAAGTCCAGCTACGCGGTGACCGGCCTCTACTTTTACGACAATCAGGTGGTCGACATCGCCGCCTCGATCAAGCCCTCGTGGCGGGGCGAGCTCGAGATTACCGACGTCAATCAGCGCTATCTCGACCAGGACCGCCTGCACGTCGAGCGCATGGGCCGGGGCTATGCCTGGTTCGACGCCGGGACCCACGAGAGCCTGCTCCAGGCGGCCGAGTTCGTGCGCACGATCCAACAGCGGCAGGGGCTGCAGATCGCCTGCCCGGAGGAGATCGCCTATCGGCTGGGCTATATCGACGCCGCCCGGCTGAAGCGCCTCGCCGAGCCGCTCCTCAAGACCGACTACGGCCAGTACCTGCTTCACATACTCGACGAGCAAGGCCCGCTCGACTGGGCGGGGCTCGATCGCTAGCGGCGGCTTGAGCGACGATCGTCCGGACGGCAGCGGTCCTCCACGGCCGGACCCTGTTCGCGGCTCCCACTCCCTATGAGCAGCCGGAACTGACGGCCGGGCTGGCGGGGGGCCGGCCGCGCGCCCGCGGCATCCGGGCTTGAGCGGCGGCAGCAGCCATCCACGAGACCGGGTGGACCAGGTTCGTCCTCAGTCAAGGCGCAGTCGAAAAATCGCCGGCGCCAAGGCAGTTGAGGACGGGCGTCGGCGGAGCGGCTCAGACGCCGTTGAGCTTGCGCGGCACCATCAGGATCGCCTCGCCGTCCAGCACCTTGCGCTCGCCCACCGTGCAGATGGTCTGCA
>DATAOG010000358.1:0-2709 GCA_036265855.1 Geminicoccaceae bacterium
CCTTCACCTCCTCGAGCCGCACCGCAAGTCCGAAGGATCAGACCATGGCGGCGGTGCGCCGGCAAGGCGCCACCGGGCCTCATGGCTTGCGCCGTCGCCGACAGGCGCGCCATGCTGCGGCATCGATCTGACCGCCAGCGAGGGAGGCAGCCGGATCGAGCAGGAGGCCGTGGTCACCGACATCGGTCAGACCGTCATCACACACATTTCGGGCCGAGGAGCTGCCGATCGCGAATGCCTGCTGATCCCGACGATCGCCAGCGATCTTGGCGCCGCCCGGCCCCTCGGCCCCGAGTGGGTGGAAGAAACGCATGATTCTGGTCGGACAGTACGATTCGCCCTACGTGCGCCGGGTCGCGGTGTCGCTGCGCGTGCTCGGCTTTGCCTACGAGCACGACCGGCGCTCGGTGTTCGCCGACTTCGCCTCCATGCGCGAGACCAATCCGCTCGGGCGCATTCCCTCGCTCGTGCTCGACGATGGCGAGGTGCTGATCGATTCGGCGGCGATCCTCGACTGGCTCGATCAGAGCGTCGGGCCCGAGCGCGCCCTGATTCCGCCGGCCGGACCCGCGCGTCGGCGGGCGCTCAGGCTGATCGCGCTCGCGACCGGGGCGATCGACAAGATCGGCGCTGCCGCCTATGAGCGCATCATCCGGCCGCAGGCGCGGCGCTGGCCCGAGTGGATCGATCGCTGCCTGACCCAGGGCACGGGCGCGATCGCAGCGCTCGCCGCCGAGCCCTGGCCGGCCGCGGCCAAGCTCGACCAGGCGCAGATCACGACCGCGTGCATGCTCCGCTACGTCCAGATCGCCGATCCCTCGACCCTGCCGCCCGGCCGTTTCCCGAGCCTCGAGGCTCTCGCCGCCCGCTGCGAGGCGCTGCCGGCCTTTCAGGCGACCTACCCGGTCGCCTATGAGCTGCCGAGCGCGCCGGACCGGCCCGCTCGGGAAGCGGACCGGGAGCAATGAGCGGCGGGCCGATCGGCACGTCGACAGACCGCACCGGCAGGGTTCGAGCCGCAGACCTCGCCGGACCAGCAGCGACGGCAGGTCTTTTGCTGCCGGCAGGCAAGCGGCTATAACCGGCGCTGCCGGGAGACGTGGAAAACAGGGAGAGCCGTCATGAGCGATGCCCCCTCGCGCGCGATCATGCTGTTCGGGACCGAGGAGAAGGTGACGCCGCGGAAGTCGCTGAGCGCCGGGCCGCTTTCCTGCGAGCTCGATGGCGGCAATCTCCGCTACATCCGGATCGGCGGCAGGGAGGCGGTCCGTGCGATCGCGTTCATCGTCCGCGACCGGGACTGGGGCACCTACAACCCGGCGATCGAGGATCTGAGGATCGACCAGCGGGACGACGGCTTCGAGGTCAGCTATCGCGCGATCTGCAAGGACGCGAGCCAGGAGCTGCGCTATTCCGCGACGATCAGCGGCGCTGCCGACGGCAGGCTCCGGTTCGAGGCGACCGCCACCCCGGTCACCGATTTCGTCACCAACCGGACGGGCTTCGTGGTGCTGCATCCGATCGAGGGGGTCGCCGGCCGGCCGGTCGAGGTCCTGCACACCGACGGTCGCCGCGAGCGCTCGATCTTCCCCGAGCTGATCGATCCGACCTGTCCGTTCCAGGACATCCGGGCGCTGACCCACGAGGTTCTGCCTGGCGTGCGGGTCACCTGCACGATGGCGGGCGATGCCTTCGAGATGGAGGACCACCGGAACTGGAACGACGCATCCTACAAGACCTATGTGCGCCCGCTCGCCAAGCCCTGGCCCTATACGCTCAAGGCGGGCGAGAGCACCGAGCAGTTGGTCGTGCTGACGGTCAGCGGGACGGTGCCGAAGGCCAAGGTCGCCGACCGCCCGGCGCCGGTCGAGCTCGAGCTTGGCGGGGCGGCCGGGACGGTGCCGGCGCTCGGCCTCAGCCTCCGGCCCGAGCACGCCGAGGCGACGCTCAAGGCCGCGGATCTGATCAGAAAGCTCGGGCCGCGGTTCCTGGTGTGCCCGTTCGATTCCCGGATCGCGGGCGGCTACAGCGGGCCGGAGGCGCGCGGCCTCTCGACCTTTCCGTTCGATCGGCGGACCGCCGATCCGGGCAAGATCCTGGCCATGTACAAGGCGATCGGCGAGGCGACCGGAGCGGAGCTCATGCTCGAGGCGGTGGTCGCCTGCCGCGAGCCGGACGGCAGCCCGTGCGGCGACGAGGCGACGATGCGCGCCGACCTCGCCAAGATCCAAGAGGCGATCGCGGCCGCCGGCGTGCGCTTTGCAAAGGTTGCGGTCGCACCGGCCGCGGACCTCAAGTGCACGCTGCCCGGCAGCGTCTGGCCGGCGTGCCCTGAGGCCGAGGCGCTCTATGCGGCGGCGCGCGAGGCGTTCCCGGGCGTGCCGGTCGGCGGCGGCATGTTCTCCTATTTCACCGAGCTGAACCGCAAGCGGCCGCCGGTCCAGGCGCTCGACTTCGTGGTCCACACGAGCTGCCCGATCGTGCACGCCTGCGACGACACCACGGTCATGGAGAACCTCGAGGCGCTGCCGCACATCGTGAGCTCGACCAAGGCATTCGCCGGCGGCAGGCCGTACCGGGCCGGCCCGGCCTCGATCGGCGCCCGCGACAATCCTTATGGCGCGACCGTGACGGCGACCCCCTCGGGCGGCCGGGTGGCGCTCGCCGGCATGGACCCGCGCCAGCGCGGCCTGCTCGGGGCCGCCTGGT
>DATAOG010000359.1:0-2141 GCA_036265855.1 Geminicoccaceae bacterium
CCGGACACGCGGACCGGAGCCGAGGCTTGGCGCGCGTCCCGCGCAGCCGGCATCAGCCGTGGGCGACCGGCGGATGACCGGCCCTGGCCAGATGCTCCCAGTCGTGCAGAAAGATCTGCTCAAAATAGGCCGCTGCCCGCGCATCCCAGATGACCAGCCCGGCGTCGCGGTTGCGGAGCGTGCCGTCAGCCGACCAGTTCTGGCTGCTCACCATGGCGCCCTTCCCGTCGACCACGATACCCTTGTTGTGCACCCTGGGCTGGACGCGCAGCACCGCCGGGTCGACCCCGGCGTCGAGCAGCTTCTCGATCCAGTCAGGCGTTTCGAACTCGCTGCAGATCAGACGCACATCAATACCGTCGCGTACCAGCTTGCCAAGCGCCGCGATCAGCTCGTCGTGGGCCTCGTCGCCGGAGCGGTTGCTCGGGTGGATGTACTGGGTCTGCATGTAGAGCTTGTGCTCGGCCGAGCGGATCAGCGCCAGCACGTGAGGCTGATAGTTGTCGGGGGTCAGGAGCGGCTGGATCCGGATCCGGCCGGAGATCGTGGTCGGCGGGAACAGCTCGCGCGGCGTCCGGGCGGCGGCCAGGATCCCTGCCGGCACGACCTGCTCGCGCGCTGGCGGGAAGGCACCCGGCAGCGCCAGCGGGCCGCGGCGCGCTTCGGCCGCGCTCGCGACCTCGAAATCGTGCGCGAGGAACCGGCCGAAGGTCGCGGGCAGGCTGCCGCCGGTCGCGATCACGTGCCAGTCGCGGTCGTGACCCTTGGCGATCCGCCGCGCGGCCGTCGGGTCGGCGAGGTCGATCTCCGGCTGATTGCTGTTGTTCCAGTTGCCGCTCGACAGCCAGAAGCTGCTCTGATCGCGCACCGCCACCTTGATGTGATAGGCGGTCGGATAGATCCAGGCCGGCGCCAGACGATCGGGCCCAGTGAGCGCCCAGGCGGCCCTGAGGCGCTCGCCGAGCTGCCGTTCGAGCTCGCTGCGCGTTTCCTCATCGCTCTGGTCGGCGGTCGGGTTCCTGGACGGATGATCCAGGGTCAGCGTCAATGCCTTGTCCGCGAGCGCACTGCCGAGCGTGCTCAGGATGTGCGCCGAGGTGAAATCGTACATTCCGACTGTCAGCTCCTGCTGGACGCCCAGGAGAAACGTCGACAGCTGCGGCCAGCCGGCATCAGGACTGACGTGCAGCACGAGGGTGACGTCTTCGGTCACCTCGTCGAGGTTCGCGCCCGGAGCAGGCGTGTACTCGATCCGCTGCTTGGTCGATCCCGCCGCGAGCAGGGCCGACAGCGGCGATTGCGGCAGCGGCCGGCCCCGGGAATCGAAAAAGGTCTCGCCGGGGAACTCCGGCTCGCGCAATTCGTGGCGCGCCGCCCCGAGCGCGACGAAGCGCGCGGGATCATCGCTCCGCATCCGCTTCATGACGCCCGCCGGGCGCACATCGACCGGCAGGCCTTGGACGGTCTTGGGCAGCGCGGCGGCGACCTCCCGCAGCCGCTCCGGCTGCACGTTCACCACGATCGCGGGCGTCGTGGTGATCCGACCCTTACGCAGCAGGCGGCCGGGCCGAACCGACAGGATGCCCGGCCGGCCGAACTGGTTGAGGTCACGGGCCAGCACCGGGCCCACCGCTTGGACGGGTGCCGCTCCCGAACTCGAGCGAGGACGTACGGCTGTCATGTAACCCCCTCCTGCTCATCGTCTCCCGACGACTAGACCCGATCCGCCGGCCAAGCCTGTGATCGAGATCACAACCATTGCATGAATATGTCTGTGCTCGGTTGCATCGCCGATGCAAGCTTCGGAGACACCGCCGGACTCGCCGGGCCGGACGACGCGCGTTTCCCGATGCGGGGCGCACGGCAGGGTGGTAACCTCGGGACACGCAACGGTCAGATGGGAGGACTGGCATCATGACGCTTGGCACGGTCAAGCTGCCGACCTCGGCGCAGCTCGCGGAACTCGCGGCGGAACTCGGCTTCACGATGAGCGACGCGGACCTTGCGGTCCATCTCGAGGCGATGCGGCCGAACATCGAGGCCTATAACCTGGTCGACCGGATGCCGCAGGCGCTGCCGCCGGTGAAATATCCGCGCACGCCCGGCTACCGGCCGGTCGGCGAGGAGAACCGGCTCGGCGC
>DATAOG010000360.1:0-3521 GCA_036265855.1 Geminicoccaceae bacterium
CGGCGCGACCACCGGGTCGAGGGCGAGCAGCGTCGTGCCGGTCGCGCAGCCCAGATCGTAGAGCGTGCTGCCGCCGACCGCGAAGTCGACCGCGAGCTCGCAGATCATACGCTGGATCTCGCGGTAGAAGGGGACCGAGCGGTCGACCATGTCGTCGAACACGCAGGCGGTCTCGGGCCCGAACTCGAAGTCGGTCGCAGGCCGCTCGCGGGCGAAGACCGCATCCCTGCGCGGTGATTGAGGCTCAGCCGCTGCCTTGCTCTCGATCGCCTTCATCGACTGCTCCCGCGGGTGCGCTGCCTCGGCCTGCGGTAGCACAGATGGCGGCGCCCGGGAACCGCATGATTGCGGGTTTCGGTGTGGCGGAGCGGGCGGTCCCGGACTGCCGGTCCTCAAGGTTTCGGAGGCGACGAGCGTCTTGGCAGCGGCGCGCGGCCGCCCACATAAGAGCGGTCATTCCAAGCTCGCTCGAGGAACCGCGCCCGCAGTGCTGCCCATCCTGCTCATGGCCCGGCCGAAGCGTCGATGACCCGGGGTCGGAGCCGGGGCGTCGACTGGCCGCGCATCAAAGCCGTCATCCTGCCCTTCCTCTGGCCGCGGGAGAGCCTGGAGCTGCGTATCCGGGTGGTGGTCGCGTTCACGCTCCTGGTCGCGGCCAAGCTGATCACGGTCCAGGTCCCGTTCTTCTTCAAGGCGGTGGTCGACCGGTTGAGCGCGCCCGAGGGCGCGCTGCTCGCGCTGCCGATCGCAGCACTGCTCGCCTACGGACTCGCCCGGCTGACCGCGGCGGGCTTCGGCGAGCTGCGCGACGGGATCTTTGCGAAGGTGGCCGAGCGCGCAGCGCGCCGGGTCTCGCTCAAGGTTTTCGAGCACCTGTTCGATCTTGCGCTGCGCTACCACCTCGAGCGGCGCACGGGCGAACTCGCCCGGGTCACCGAGCGCGGCGTCCAGGCGATCCGGTTCCTGCTCGGCGTGATCCTGTTCAACGTCGGGCCGACGCTCCTCGAGTTCGGCCTGGTGATCGGAATCCTGCTGTACAAATACCCCTGGCCGTTCGCGCTGGTCACGTTCGTGACCATCGTCGCCTACGCCGGCTTCACCTTCGCGGCCTCGGAATGGCGGATCGCGATCCGGCGCGAGATGAACAAGGCCGACAACGAGGTCAGCGCCCAGACGGTCGACAGCCTGCTCAACTACGAGACGGTCAAGGCGTTCGGCAACGAGGCCTTCGAACGCGACCGGCTGGACGGGACGCTGGCGCTCTATGAGCGCGCGGCGGTGCGCTCGGAGACCTCGCTGGCGGCGCTCAACTTCGGCCAGGCGGCGATCATCGCGCTCGGCGTCACGGTGATCATGATCCTGGCGGCCCGCGGCGTGGTCACGGGGCAGCTCACGGTCGGCGACGTCGTGCTGGTCAACACCTTCCTGCTCCAGCTCTATCAGCCGCTCAATTTCCTGGGCGTGGTCTACCGGCAGGTCAAGCAGTCCCTGACCGATCTCGAGAGCCTGATGGGCCTGCTCGATCTCAAGCCCGAGATCAGCGACCGCGCCGGGGCCTTGGCCTTGCGACTGGGCGGCGGCGAGGTGCGATTCGAGGGTGTCGGTTTCGGCTACGATCCGCGCCGGCCGATCCTCTCCGAGCTCAGCTTCACGATCCCGGCCGGACAGACGCTGGCCGTGGTCGGCAGCTCGGGCGCCGGCAAGTCGACGCTCGTGCGCCTGCTGTTCCGCTTCTACGAGATCGACGACGGCAGGATCCTGGTCGATGGCCAGGACCTGCGCGACGTGACCCAGGCGTCGTTGCGCGCGGCGATCGGCCTGGTCCCTCAGGACACCGTGCTGTTCAACGACACGATCGGCGCCAACATCGCCTATGGCCGGCCGGGCGCGCCGCAGGCCGCGATCGAGGCGGCCGCCCGCCTGGCGCAGATTCACGAGTTCATCGAGCACCTGCCGGACGGCTACGCCACGCTGGTCGGCGAGCGCGGGCTCAAGCTCTCGGGTGGCGAGAAGCAGAGGGTCGCGATCGCGCGCATGGTGCTCAAGGACCCTCCGATCCTGATCTTCGACGAGGCGACCTCGCAGCTCGACAGCCGAACCGAGCAGCTGATCCAGGCGGCGCTCCGGCGACTCTCGGTCGGACGCACGACGCTGATCATCGCGCATCGGCTCTCGACGGTGGTCGACGCCGATCAGATCCTGGTGCTCGAGCATGGCCGGGTGGTCGAGCAGGGTCGTCATCACCAGCTGCTCGCGCGGCGCGGCTCCTACGCCCAGATGTGGGCCCGCCAGCAGGAGGCGCCGGCGGCCTGAGCCGGCTGTGGCGCCTGCCTGATCGCGGGCGGCGGAACCCCCAAGATGGTCGAGCGTTAACTGGCAATTAACCTTGGCGCCGTCAACTATAGGTGGCGCGGTGCTTCGGGGCAGCCTGCGCCTGACGGCGTTCGGGACCTTTGCGATCGTCGTCGTGCCGCCCCATCTATCGGGCAGCATAGATGGTCAATCAGGATCAGGCGAGCGTGCAACCGTCGTTTCGAGCGATGATCCGGTGCCCGGCACGGAGGGCGGCATGACCACAGTCGCGCGCTTCGAGATCAGCTATACCCGGTTCGTCGATCCCTCCGGCCAGGCCGTCGGTCCCCTGCCCGACTTCGCCCGCGAGCCCGCGGCTTTGCTGCCGCTCTACCGGGGCATGATGCTGACCCGTCGGTTCGACGCCAAGGCGATTGCGCTGCAGCGTACCGGGCGGCTCGGCACCTATGCCTCGTCGCTCGGACAGGAGGCGGTCACGGTCGGGCTGGCGAGCGCGATGCGCCCGGAGGACGTGCTGCTGCCGTCCTACCGCGAGACCGGGGCGCAACTCTGGCGCGGCGTCAGCCTTCACGAGCTGCTGCTCTATTGGGGCGGCGACGAGCGCGGCAGCGATTTCGCGGAACCCCGGGCGGACTTTCCGGTCGCCGTGCCGATCGCCAGTCAATGCCTGCATGCGGTCGGCGCCGCCTATGCCTTCAAGCTCCGGCGCGAGCCGCGGGTCGCGGTCTGCGTCTCGGGCGATGGCTCGACCTCGAACGGCGCCTTCTACGAGGCGATCAATACCGCCGGCGCTTGGCGCGTGCCGGCAGTGTTCGTGATCAACAACAATCAATGGGCGATCTCGCTGCCGCGCAGCTCGCAGACCGCGGCGGCAACTCTCGCCCAGAAGGCGATCGCCGCCGGTATCCCCGGCGTCCAGGTCGACGGCAACGACGTGATCGCCGTCCGGCATCTGGTCGAGCGCGCAATCGAGCGCGCCCGGGTCGGCGAGGGCCCGAGCGTGGTCGAAGCCCTGACCTACCGGATGTCCGACCACACGACCGCCGACGACGCCAGCCGCTATCGCGACGGCGAGGCGGTGAGCGCTCAGTGGCCGAACGATCCGATCGCGCGGCTGCGCAGTTTCCTGAGCGAAGCCGGGGCCTGGACCAAGGCCGACGAGGAGCGCCTGATCGATGAGCTGAACCGCGAGATCGATGCCGCGGTCG
>DATAOG010000361.1:0-4845 GCA_036265855.1 Geminicoccaceae bacterium
GTCTTGCGGTCGTCGAATATGAGAACCTGCCGGCAGTGCTGGACGTCGAGTCGGCCGGGCCGGACGGCACACTGGTGACCGAGCCCTTGACGCTCAGGCGCGGCGACGCCCCGGCCGCGCTCGCCAAGGCGCCGCACCGGATCACGGGCAAGATCACGATCGGCGGCCAGGACCACTTCTACCTCGAGGGCCAGATCGCGCTCGCGATCCCGGGCGAGGACGACGACGTCACGGTGCTCGCCTCGACCCAGCACCCGAGCGAGGTCCAGCACATGGTGGCGCTGGTGCTGGGCGTGCCGAACAACGCCGTGACCGTCGAGTGCCGGCGCATGGGCGGCGCCTTCGGCGGCAAGGAGACCCAGGGCAACCTGTTCGCCTGCATCGCCGCTCTGGTCGCCAAGAAGACTGGCCGCGCCGCCAAGATCCGGCCCGATCGCGACGACGACATGGTGATCACCGGCAAGCGCCACGACTTCGTTGCCGATTATGACGTCGGCTTCGACGAGCAGGGGCGGATCCAGGCAGTCGACATCACCTACGCAGCCCGCTGCGGCTGGTCCGCGGATCTGTCCGGGCCGGTGACCGACCGGGCGCTGTTCCACGCCGACAACTGCTATTTCTACGACAACGTGCAGCTGCGCTCGCTGCCGCTCAAGACCAATACGGTCTCGAACACGGCCTTTCGCGGCTTCGGGGGCCCCCAGGGCATGGTCGCGGGCGAGCGGCTGATCGAGGAGATCGCCTACGCCTTGGGCAAGGATCCGCTCGAGGTGCGCAAGGCGAACTTTTACGGCGAGGCCCCGCGCGACCTCACGCCGTACCATCAGGCGGTCGAGGACAACGTGATCGGCGAGATCGTCGAAGAGCTCGAGCGCAGCGCCGACTACCGGGGTCGTCGCCAGGCGATCCGCGAGCAGAACGCAAAGAGCAGGGTGATCAAGCGCGGGCTCGCGCTGACCCCGGTCAAGTTCGGGATCTCATTCACGGCCACTCAGTACAACCAGGCGGGCGCGCTCGTTCACGTCTATACCGACGGCTCGATCCATCTGAACCACGGCGGCACCGAAATGGGGCAGGGCCTCTATACCAAGGTCGCCCAGGTGGTCGCCGAGGAGTTCCAGATCGACCTCGATCAGGTCAAGATCACCGCAACCACCACCGGCAAGGTGCCGAACACGTCGGCGACCGCCGCCTCCTCGGGGTCGGACCTGAACGGCAAGGCCGCCCAGGCGGCGGCGCGCACGATCAAGGCGCGCCTCGTCGAATTCGCCGCCGGGCACTGGGGCGTGCCCGAGGCGCAGATTGAATTCCTGCCCGGTCGCGTCCGGGTCGGCAACCAGGAGATCCTGTTCCGCGAGCTGGTCTGGCAGGCCTACCTCGCGCGTGTCTCGCTATCCTCGACCGGGTTCTACAAGACCCCCAAGATCCATTGGGATCGCGCGAGCGGCCGCGGCCGGCCGTTCTATTACTTCGCCTACGGCGCCGCGGCGAGCGAGGTTGCGATCGACACGCTGACCGGCGAGTACAAAGTCGAAAGAGTCGATATCCTGCACGAGGTCGGGCACTCGCTGAACCCGGCGCTCGACATCGGACAGATCGAGGGTGGCTTCGTCCAGGGCATGGGCTGGCTCACCACCGAGGAGCTCTGGTGGGACGCCGAGGGGCGCCTGCGCACGCATGCCCCCAGCACCTACAAGATCCCGGCCTGCTCCGACCGGCCGCGGATCTTCAACGTCCGCCTGCTCGAGAACGTCGAGAACCGGGAGGACACGATCTTCAAATCCAAAGCCGTCGGCGAGCCGCCGTTGATGCTCGCGATCTCGGTGCTGCACGCGCTCTCGGATGCGATCGCGAGCACCCAGGATTACCGGCTCTGCCCGCGCCTCGACCCGCCGGCCACGCCCGAGAAGGTCCTGACCACGATCGAGCGCCTGAAGGAGCGGGCCGCCGCGCAGCGAGGTTCCGGATGAGCGCGCTCGTCACCATTCTGCGCCGGCTCCTCGAGCAGCAGGAGCCCGTGGTGCTGGTCCGCGTCATCAGGGCCAAGGGTTCGACGCCGCGCGAGGCGGGCGTCAGCATGCTCGTAACCGCCGCGAGCCTCCACGGCACGATCGGCGGCGGCCGGATGGAGTGGGATGCGATCGTCCGCGCCCGGGCGCTGCTCGCGGGCGAAGAGAGCGCGGTGATGCTCGAGATCCCGCTCGGGCCGGCATCCGGGCAGTGCTGCGGAGGCCACGTGACGCTCAGTCTGGCGCGCGCGGGCATCGCCGAGCTCGCCGAACTGGAGGCAGCGGCTGCCGCCGAGCGCGCCGGCTGGCCGCTGGTCCTCTTGTTCGGCGCCGGTCACGTCGGCAAGGCGCTAGCGCGCGCGCTGGCCCCGCTGCCGGTCCGCCTGCGCTGGATCGACGGCCGGCCGGACGCCTTTCCGAACCCGCAGCTGGACGGTCCGGAAGTCGTCCTGACGGAAAGGCCGCTCGCCGAGATCCGGGCGGCGCCGCCGGGCACGGCGTATGTGGTCATGACCCACAGCCACGCGCTCGACTTCGAACTCTGCGATGCGATCCTAAAGCGCGGCGATGCGCTCTATCTCGGGCTGATCGGATCGCAGAGCAAACGCACCCGGTTCGAGCGCGGCTGGCGGAAGCTCGGCCGCAGCGACGATCAGATCGCGCGCCTCATCTGCCCGATCGGCGGCACGTTGCGCGACAAGCGGCCCGAGGTGATCGCAGCACTCACCGTTGCTGAGCTGCTGCTGGCGCTGTTGCAGCCGGCAGCGAGCGCAGAGACGACCGGAGAGGCAGCATGACCGAGCCTGCCGCATCGCTGCCGCGCCTCGAGCTCCACGAGATCAGCAAGCGCTTTCCGGGCGTGCTCGCGAACGACCGGGTGAGCTTCAAGGTGGCGCCCGGCGAGGTCCATGCGCTGTTGGGCGAGAACGGCGCCGGCAAGTCGACGCTGGTCAAGGTCATCTATGGCATCCTGCACGCCGACGCGGGCACCATGCTGTGGGAGGGCCGGCCGGTCACCGTCGCCGATCCGCACGCCGCCCGGGCGCTTGGCATCGGCATGGTGTTCCAGCATTTCTCGCTGTTCGAGGCGATGAGCGTGCTCGAGAACATTGCGCTCGGCGTCGACGGCGCCGCCGACATGCGAGCGCTCGCCCGCAAGATCGAGGAGGTCTCGCACGCCTACGGCCTGCCTCTCGATCCCTCGCGCGAGGTCCACACGCTCTCGGTCGGCGAGCGCCAGCGGATCGAGATCGTCCGCTGCCTCTTGCAGAGCCCGAAGCTCCTGATCATGGACGAGCCGACCTCGGTATTGACCCCGCAAGAGGTCGACCGGCTGTTCGAGACGCTGCGCCAGCTCGCGGCCGAGGGCGTCTCGATCCTCTACATCAGCCACAAGCTCGAGGAGATCAAGGCGCTCTGCGATGTCGCGACGATCCTGCGCGCCGGCCGCGTGGTCGCGACCTGCAACCCCAAGGCCGAGACCGCGAAGAGCATGGCGCAGCTGATGATCGGCACCGAGGTGCGGACGCTCTCCAGACGCGCCGCCGTCGGCGCCGGCGCGCCGCGGCTGACCGTGCGCAACCTCGACCTTCCGGCCGACGGCCCGTTCGGGACCACGCTCAAGGACATCTCGTTCGAGGTCCGGGAGGGCGAAATTTTCGGCATCGCGGGCGTTGCCGGCAACGGCCAGAACGAGCTGTTCCAGGCGATCTCGGGCGAGCGCCTGCTGGCAAACCCGGAGATGGTCAGGATCGATGATCACCCGGTCGGCGGGATCGGGGCGGGCGGGCGCCGGCGCCTCGGCCTTTGCTGCGTTCCCGAGGAACGCAACGGCCACGGCGCCGTGCCCGACATGTCGCTGGTCGAGAACGCCGTGCTCAGCGGCCGCCATCGCATGAGCCTCGCCGCGAGCGGCTTCATCCGGAGCGGCGCCGCCGCGCGCTTCGCCGAGAGGATCATCCAGGAGTTCGACGTCAGGACGGCGGGCGCCGCCGCCGCGGCGCGCTCGCTTTCCGGCGGCAACCTGCAGAAGTTCATCGTCGGCCGCGAGGTCTTGCAGGACCCAGGCGTCCTGCTCGTGTCGCAGCCGACCTGGGGAGTCGATGCCGGCGCCGCCGCGGCGATCCACCAGGCTCTGTTCAACCTCGCCGGCGCCGGTGCCGCGGTGCTGGTGATATCACAGGATCTGGACGAGCTGCTGACGCTCACCGATCGGCTGGCCGTGATCAACATCGGCGTGCTCTCCGGCACGCTCACGACCGCCGAGGCCTCGCTCGACGAGATCGGCCTCCTGATGGGCGGCCTGCACGGCATGGACGAGCATGTGCCGAGCCACGAGCGGGGGATCGCCCATGTCGCTTAGGATCGAGGCGCGGCCCGAAGTCAGCCAAAAGCTGCTCTACCTGACGCCGCTGCTGGCGGTGGCGCTCACCGTGATCACCGGCTTTTTCATCTTCCTGTTCATGGGCTACGACCCGCTGCTCTCGCTGTACCACTTCTTCATCTCGCCGGTGATCAGCCTGTATGGGCTCTCGGAGCTCGCGCTCAAGGCGTCGCCCTTGATCCTGATCGCGGTCGGCCTCGCCCTGGGCTTTCGCGCCAACGTCTGGAACATCGGCGCCGAGGGCCAGCTGACCGTGGGGGCGATCGCCGGCGGCGGCATCGGGCTCTGGTTCTGGGGCGCCGATGGCAGCTGGATCCTACCGCTGATGTGCCTTGCCGGCCTCGCGGGCGGCATGGCCTACGCCGCGATCCCGGCCTTTCTCAAGACCCGGCTCGACGTCAACGAGATCCTGACCAGCCTGATGCTGACCTACGTCGCGACGCTGTTCCTCAG
>DATAOG010000362.1:0-2526 GCA_036265855.1 Geminicoccaceae bacterium
CGGGCACCGGCGGCGCGATCACGGCGCCGATCCGGGCGAGCTTCAGCAGGCTCTCGAGATGGCCCGCGTGCAAGGGCGTCTCGCGAAGCATCAGGACGAGGCTCCGCCGCTCCTTCAGGACCACGTCCGCCGCCCGCGAGATCGCGGTGTGGGTCGTGCCGTTGGCGATGTCCGACATGGTCCGCACCGAGCAGGGCGCAATCACCATGCCGCGGGTCCGGAACGAGCCCGACGCGATCGCGCCGCCGATGTCGCTCTCGGCGTAGACGCGATCGGCCAGCGCCTTGACGTCGGCAGGCTTGAGATCGAGCTCGGCCGCGAGCGTCCGCTCGGCCGCCCTGGTCATGCACAGATGGCTCTCCAGGCCGAGATCCCGACAGGCGCGCAGCAGGCGGATGCCATAGATCGCGCCGGATGCGCCGGTGATCCCGACCACCAGGCGGCGGCGCCAGTCACGCCCGGCCGCGCTCGCGCTCATGCGCCGCCTGCGATCTCGTAGTCCTCGAGCGCGACCTGCTTGTACGCCGCGCGGTCGTGCTCGGACGTGTACGGGAACGGCCGGGTGCAGTCGAACCCGATCTTGGCGCCCAGATAATCTGGAAAGCTCGGGTTGAGGCCGTGGCCGAAGCAGGCCGGGATCGTGACCACGCCGCTCAGGGGATCCAGCCGGTTGGTCATCGCCCATTCGACGTCCATCGGATTGCGGATGTCGACGTCGTCGTCGACCACGGTCACCATCTTGAGCGGCGGGAAGGCGGCGAAGGTCGCCATGATCGCCTGCTTCGACCAGCCGGCGCGGACCGGGCGCAGCGCCACGAGGCAGTGATAGAAGCCGCAGCCGCCGTGGCTGAAGTAGACGTCCCGGACCCCCGGCACCTGGCGCTGGACCAGGGCCAGCACGTTGGCCTCGCCGAGCAGGCCGACCGAGTTCCAGACCTCGACGCCCGAGAGGATCGTCTGGAAGATCGGCCGCTTGCGGTGGTGGATCGCCCTGACGTGGACCACCGGACGGGGCGCGCGCCTGGCGTAGAAGCCCGTGACCTCGGCGAACGGGCCCTCGGGCGCGAGCTCGCCCGGCACGATCTCGCACTCGAGCGCGTACATCGCGTTCGCGATCATCTCGACGGCCGCGGTCCGGCCCGCGACCAGCTCGAGCGGCGAGCCTTCGAACTCGCTCGCGATCCCGAGCTCATCGGTATCGATCGGCGCCGCCTCGGACGGGGTCGCGGCCGCGAAGTGCACGCCCGGCCCGACCCCGACGTTGAGCGTGAACGGCAGCGTCTCGCCGCGCCGGTCCGCCTTGTCGAGATAGGCCTCGAGGTGGCGGCCGGCGTCGATGTTGATCGTCATCGTGTCCGGGCCGGTCACGAGGAAGCGCTGAATCGAGGCGTTGCGCACGCCCGTGTCCGGGTCTCTCGCGACCACGACCGCGGCATCGAAATACGGGCCGCCGTCCTTCAGCGCATGGGTCGGGACCGGCAGCCTGCCAAGGTCGACCCGGTTCTGCGTCACCTCGGTGACCGGGCCAGTGTCGCTGACCACCGGCGGCACGGGCCGCTGCTGCCAGCGCCCGATGCAGCCGGAAACGAAGCCCGGCAGCTGCCGCTCGGGCTGCTCCAAGAGATCCGCGAGCAGCGCGCGCGACCAGTAGAGCCCGGTGAACACCGGCGCGTCGTGGCCCTTGACGTTCTCGAACAGCACCGCGGCCGACCGGCCCTCGAGCCGGGCGGCGATGCCGGCCAGATCGTGGACCGGGTCGACCTCGGACCTGACCCGGACCAGACGGCCCAGCTCCTCGAGCCGCTCGATGATCTTGCCCAGATCGCCCAGGATCGCGCTCGCCATGCCTTCTCCCCTGCGCCAGGTCGCGGGTACGGGCTCCGAGGGGTTCGGGGCCCCGATCCTCAGCCATCGCCGTCGCGGGCCCCGAGCCGGTCGCGAGGTCGATCTCCAAGATCGGCGCAGCTCCCCGCCCGCGCCGTCAGTCTTTACTCCTTGATCAGCCTTTGATCTGTAGCCCGTCCGGTCCCGATGGTCCATGCGGCCCTTGGCAACCCGCGCCGCCACCGGCGGCGGGCGCACGGACTCCCAGGATCGCATGGACCATCGGCGCCGACATCCGACCCTCTGTCGGTTAAGTCCGGTTAACGCCACTCCTGGCCGAACGACACGATGGGCCGGAGGGCTGAGCGCCCCTGAGCCAGTTGCGAGGTGGATGCCGAGATGGCGGCGGTCCCCGCCCGCGACCCCCAGTCTTAAATGCGTCATTCGCCTTCGATCTGCTGCCTGCCCGGGCGCGATGGTCCATACGACCCTCGCAATCCACGTTGTCTCGGCGGCGGGTGCATGCCGGGGCCGTCGACCGCCCTCAGTCTTTGACCCTTCAAGGACCTTGATCTACAGCCTGTCCGGTCTTCGATGGTCCGGGCGACCCTGGAAATCCACGCCGCCGTCGACTGTGGGCGCATGCTGGGGCTCCGCCGCCCTCAGTTTTTGATCCTTCATTGACCTTTGATCCGCCGCCCG
>DATAOG010000363.1:0-2029 GCA_036265855.1 Geminicoccaceae bacterium
GAGACAATGAACGTGCCGCCGAGCTTATGCGCCAGCCTCCTGCTGCAGGTGCGCGGCGAGGCTCTTCAGGTGCCGGGTCCAGCCCGCCGCGTGATCCTCCATCAGCTCGTCGCGCTCGTCGGCCGGCAGCGCTGCCCAGCCGCTATGCTCGAGCCGCAGCCGGCAGCCCGACGCGAGCGGCTCGATCTCGAAGGTGACGGTCGTGGTCGCGCTCCAGCCCTCGTCCGCCCAGGTCAGCTCGAGGAGCCGCTCGGGCACGGCCCGGATCACGATGCCCGACGTGGTGACGCCGGAGCCGCCCTGGTCGGTCCAGCGCTCGACGAAGCGCCCGCCGGGGCGGGCGTCGATGCTCACGTAATCGCCCCACCAGGCGTGGATCTCGCCCGGATCGGTCAGCGCCGCCCAGATCCGTGCCCCGCTCGCGGGCAGCGCGATCGCCAGAACCAGCGTGTCGTCGTCCCGGTG
This sequence comes from Geminicoccaceae bacterium, assembly GCA_036265855.1. GTDB lineage: Bacteria > Pseudomonadota > Alphaproteobacteria > Geminicoccales > Geminicoccaceae > DATAOG01. The sequence goes on from DATAOG010000363.1 coordinate 466, forward strand.
GACGAAGACCTCGGGAATCACGGTCATCGGTCTCTCCTTCCCGATCGGCGAGGCCTGGAGCGGCCCGCGCCGCAATGGTAGCATCGCCGCCCGGCGTCCCGCCGGGCTCTGAGGAGGCTCGTCCATGTTCATCGATCCGCACACCCACATGATCTCGCGGACCACCGACGACTACGAGGCGATGGCCGCGGCCGGGATCGTCGCGCTGATCGAGCCCGCGTTCTGGATCGGCCAGCCGCGCACGCATGTCGGCACCTACATCGATTACCTGTCGGCGATCGTCGGCTGGGAGCGCTTCCGGGCCGGCCAGTTCGGCATCCGCCACTACTGCACGATCGGCCTCAACTCCAAGGAGGCGAACAACGAGGAGCTCGCCGAAGGGGTCATGGAGATCCTGCCGCGCTTCGCGCTGAAAGAGGGCGTGGTCGCGATCGGCGAGATCGGCTACGACGAGCAGACCGAGCTCGAGGACAAGTACTTCCGGCTCCAGCTCGAGCTCGCCAAGGAGCTGGAGCTGCCGGTCATGATCCACACGCCGCACCGCGACAAGAAGCGCGGCACCACGCGCTCGATGGACGTGATCGAGGAGCACGGCCTGGCGCCGTCCAAGGTCGTGATCGACCACAACAACGAGGAGACCGTGCAGGAGGTGCTGGATCGCGGCTTCTGGGCGGCGTTCTCGATCTATCCGAGCACGAAGATGGGCAATGAGCGCATGGTCGAGATCGTGCGCCAGTACGGCGCAAAGCGGATCATCGTCGATTCCGCCTGCGACTGGGGCATCTCCGAGCCCTTGGGCGTACCGAAGACCGCGAGGCTCGCCCTGCAGCGGGGCATCCCGGAAGAGCAGGTCCGCCTGATCTGCTACCAGAACGCGCTCGATGCCTACGGCCAGAGCGGCCAGATGCGCGAGGACGACTGGCTGAACCCGCCCCCGATCGACCAGCGGACCGTCTACGAGGGCAACTCGATCCTGCGCGGCGGCCGCGAGCCCCGGGTCGAGGAGCCGAAGGTCAGACGCCGGGTGGACGAGCTGCTGATCGAATAGCGAGCGCCTCCGGCGAGGGCTGGAGACGGAAGGGGCCGGCAACATCGCTGCCGGCCCATCGCGTTCGGGTCGGACCGGAAGATCAGCCCTTGTTCTGCTGACTCCGGCCCTGCTGGGCCTGATTCTCGATCTGCGAGAGGATCGAGTGCGGCACGAGCATGGCGTCGATCACGTAGATGACGCCGTTGTCGGCCTTGATCGGGCCGCCGATCACGCTCGCCTGGCGCAGCGCACCCTGGCCCTCGCCGCTTGCGCGCTGCTCGCCGGGCTGCTGGCCGCGCAGGACCTCGCGCTGGTGCTTGGTCGACGGCATCGCGCCCTCGGTCTGCGCCATCGTCTGCTGCTGCTCGACCTTCGGATGCTGCTTGAGCACCTCCTCCTGGTGCTTGGTCGCGGGCATGTTGCTCTGCTGGGTGACATCGGTCTGCGCCTGCTGGCTCGCGTTCTGGTCGGTCGCGGATGCCTGCCGTTGGGAGCTCTCATTGCCGCTGGTGCCTGCGGCCTGCTGCTGGCCGT
>DATAOG010000364.1:0-2600 GCA_036265855.1 Geminicoccaceae bacterium
GCCGCGGCGGATCAACGAGCTGGTCCAGGGCAAGCGTGCAGTGACCGCCGACACGGACCTGCGCCTTGCCCGCTATTTTGGCACGTCCGAAGGCTTCTTCCTCGGGCTCCAGGCCGACTACGACCTGATGGAACGCAAGCGGGAGATCGGGGCCGAACTCGACGCGATTCGACCGCGCGCCGCGTGATGGTCGAGGAGGGATCGCTACGCGTTCGGGCCATGAGGATCCGCGTGGCGCCGGGGCCATTGACAAGGCCCTAGGCCGAGAGCGCTGGCCGGCCTATCTGTCAGCCCGGGCGCGCCGAGCGCGATGCAGGCCGTCGGTCGAGCCCGGCTTTCAAATAACCGGGCGAGGCTCGCCCGCAGCATCGGGCAATCGACTCCCATGACCAGCCTTCGCCCTGTCCGCGGCACCCATGACATCACGGGCGACGATGCGCTGCGTCACCGCCAGGTCGTCGAGACCGCACGGGAGATCGCGGCGCGCTATGGCTATGCCGAGATCAGGACGCCGGTGTTCGAGTTCACCGAGGTGTTCGCGCGCACGCTCGGCGAGACCTCGGACATCGTGACCAAAGAGATGTACACTTTCGAGGATCGGGGCGGCGAGCGGATCACGCTCAGGCCCGAATTCACCGCCGGGATAGCGCGCGGGCTGATCTCGGGCGCGCTCGGCCAGCAGTTCCCGATCCGGCTGTTCACGAGCGGGCCGGTGTTCCGCTACGAGCGGCCGCAGAAGGGCCGCCTGCGCCAATTCCATCAGATCGACGTCGAGGTGCTGGGTTCGCCCGAGCCCGAGGCCGACGTCGAGGTCATCACGGTCGGACGGCGCATCCTCGAAGCGCTCGGGCTCGGCGACAAGGTCATTCTCGAGCTCAACACACTGGGCGATCCCGAGAGCCGGCATGCCTACCGCGAGCGCCTCGTCCACTACCTGCAGGCGTACCGCGAGCGCCTGTCCGAGGACAGCCGCACGCGGCTCGAGCGCAACCCCTTGCGCATTCTCGACAGCAAGGACCCGGGCGACCGTGCGATCCTTGCGGACGCGCCGGTCCTGACCGAGTGTTTGAACGTGGCCTCGCAGGAATTCTTCGCCAAAGTGCGGACCGGGCTCGATGCGCTGGACATCGGCTATCACGTCAACCCGCGCCTGGTGCGCGGCCTCGACTACTATACCCATACGGCCTTCGAGTTCACGACTACCGAGCTCGGCGCCCAGGGTGCCGTGCTCGCGGGCGGCCGCTACGACGGCCTGGTTGCGACCATGGGTGGGCCGGACACCCCCGGCACCGGCTGGGCGGCCGGGATCGAGCGCCTTGCCATGCTGCTCGACAAGACGCCGGCCGCGCCGCGCCCGGTCGCGATCGTGCCGATCGGCGAGCCCGCGGCGCTCGAGGCGCTCCGGCTCGCGGAGGAGCTGCGAACCGCTGGCCTGATCGTCGAGATGGACTTTCGGGGCAAGGTCGGCCAGCGACTGAAGCGCGCCGCCCAGCGCAACGCCCGCTTTGCTCTCCTGGTCGGCGAGGACGAGATCGCCAGAGGCACGGTCGTGCTGCGCGATCTCGATCGGGGCGAGCAGGCCGAGGTGGCATGCGCCGAGCTCGCCGCCCGTCTGCTTGCCGAAGCCGCCGTCTGAGACCAGATTGGACCCATGGCGACCGCGATCATCCAGGCTCACGCCTTCGTTAGACGGCTGGAAGATCAGCTCATTATCGGCCTGACCAGCATGCTGGCTGCCGCCGTTGCGATCATCGCGGCGCTGGCCAAGCTGGTCTGAAACTCAGATGACCATGAGTCGGGGTTCGCAGGGATCGCTCGCGTCGTGAGCAGCGCCGAACCGACCGCCGGCCTCGAGGCCAAGCTCGATGGCATCCTCGCGCGCCACGCCGAGCTCAGCGAGCTCATGGCCAGCGCGTCCGGTGAGGCCTATGTGGCACTCGCCAAGGAATTCGCCGATCTGAACGACGTCACGGGCAAGGTCCAGAGGCTGCGCGCGGCCCGGGCGGAAGCCTCGGGGCTCGAGCAGATGCTGGCCGATCCGGGGCTCGATGCCGAGATGCGGGCGCTCGCGGCCGAGGAGCTCCTGGCGCTCGAGGCGCGCATCCCGGAGCTCGAGCAGGCGGTCAAGCTCGCGCTGCTGCCCAAGGACGAGGCCGACGACCGAAGCGCGATCCTCGAGATCCGGGCTGGCACAGGCGGCGAGGAGGCGGCGCTCTTCGCGGGTGACCTCTACCGGATGTATCAGCGCTACGCCGAGCTTCACGGCTGGCGGTTCGAGCCGCTTTCGGTGTCTGACACCGGGCTCGGCGGGATCAAGGAGGTGATCGTCGCGATCAAGGGCCCGGGCGTGTTCGCGCGCCTCAAGTACGAGGCCGGCGTGCACCGGGTGCAGCGGGTGCCGGCGACCGAGGCCTCGGGTCGGATCCACACCTCGGCGGCGACAGTCGCGGTCCTGCCCGAGGCCGAGGACGTCGACATCGAGGTCGAGGACAAGGATCTCCGGATCGATGTCTACCGCTCGAGCGGGCCGGGCGGGCAGTCGGTCAACACCACCGACAGCGCGGTCCGGGTCACCCATCTGCCGACCGGGATCGTGGTCG
>DATAOG010000365.1:0-4213 GCA_036265855.1 Geminicoccaceae bacterium
AGGCCGGCCGGCGCTCGAGGAGCGGGGGCGGGGCCGGGAGCGAGTTGGGAACTCAGCGCGGTGTCGATCAGCGCCCGGTAGAGCTCGCTGTAGCGCTGCTTCAGCGGGGGGGCCACGTGGTCGGCGGAGTCGCCGGCGTCCGCGAGCGGCATGCAGACCGGCGTGCCCGGGACGACGATGAGGCCGCTCTTGCGGATCAGCGCGTCGACCTTGTCGAGGTAGGGGCCGATCGCCGAGCACTCGGGCTCGACGTAGGGGCCGTGCGCGTAGAGGCAGGAGAGCCGCTCGCGGGCGCAGAGCGCGCCGATCTGGTCGAGGAAGAGGGTCCGTTGCGGGTGGACCATCGCCGGCGTCAGCAGGCGCGCGTCGCGCCGGACGTTAACCTTTGCCATGGCCGGGTCGGTCTGCTGCGGCACGTAGTCGCCCGCGAGCAGCGCGCCATCGGAACCGCTTGGTGCCAGGCCGTTCACGAGCATGCTGATCGGGATGTCCCAGCTCGCGAGCGGGCCCAAGAGCCGCCAGGGCGGGATGCCCTTGATGTCGGCGAGCGTCTCGGCCGTGTACATGAGGCCGTCGTAGGTGACCTTGCGGCGCATCATGTCCGGCGTCTGGAAGACCACGACCAGCTCCGGCCGGTGGCGGCGGAGCACGCGGCGCAGCATGTTGAGCGTGCCACCGTAGCCGTAGTCGCCGGTCAGCGGCAGCGACAGCACCGATTGCCCGGACTCGCGGCTCCAGGTCTTGGCGTCGATCGCGTTGCCGAGCGTGCTGTCGCCGACCAGCAGCACGTCGACCCGGGGTGCGGCTTCGATCTTGTCGAGCTGATGGCGGAGCAGCTTCGCCTCCTTCCAGGTCACGAGGCCCTGCTCGATGCCGATCAGGGAGATGCCGGCGATGCCCGAGACGACGATCGCCGCCGCCAGCAGCACGAGCCCGAGATAGCGGGCGGCCTCAGAACTGGAAATAGATGAACTCGGAGACATCGTTCAGCTTCAAAAGGCAGGCGGCAAACAGGGCGCCGAGCGCCATCGCGGCACCGGCCGTGGGCCGCCAGTCGAGGCGGGGCAGGGCGGGCGGCGAGGGCTCGAGCCCGGTCTGATAGCCCGGCGTGGTCAGGCCCGGCTGCAGGTTGCGGAACAGCGCCTGGGTCGTGGGGCCGGTGGCCGCGAGGCAGAGGCCGCAGACCAGCGCCGCCGCGACGGTGACCCAAGGCCAGGCGATCGCCGGCATCTGGGCGCCGAGCAGCAGCGCCAGGTTGGGGAAGGCGTCGAACGTCTGGCCATCGCTCAGGCCGTTCAGGCCGATCAGCCCCGCCAGCATCCGGCCGGTGGTCGGAACGTCGGCGGCGCGGAACGGCACCCAGGCGACGAACACGGCAAGGGTCGTGAGCGGCCACGCGAGCGCGGCCGGCAGCGGCCGATGGCGGCGGGAGCGGCGCCAGAGATGGTTGCCGACGATCATCAGGCCGTGGCAGGCGCCCCAGATCACGAACGTCCAGCCCGCGCCGTGCCAGATGCCGCCGAGCAGCATCGTGAGGAAGATGTTGAGCTGGCGCCGGCCCGGGCCGCGCCGGTTGCCGCCGAGCGGGATGTAGAGGTAGTCGCGCAGGAAGCGGGAGAGCGTGATGTGCCAGCGGCGCCAGAAGTCGATGATCGAAGTGGCCTGGTAGGGCGCGGCGAAGTTGATCGGCAGCACGATGCCGAACATCCGGGCGAGCCCGATCGCCATGTCGGAATAGGCCGAGAAGTCGAAATAGATCTGGAGCGCATAAGCCGCGACGCCGGCCCAGGCGGCGCCGAGCGCAGGCGCCTGGCCCGCGGCCGCGCCGTTGAACACGGGCGATGCGACGAGCGCGAAAGTGTCGGCGAGCAGCACCTTCTTGGCGAGCCCGATCGTGAAGATCGTGAGGCCGACCGCGAGGTCCGGCAGGACCTGCCGCCGAGGAAGGCCCCCCAGCTGCGGCATGAACTCGCGATGATGGACGATCGGTCCGGCGATGAAATGCGGGAAGAAGGTGACGAACAGCGCGTAGCGCAGCGGATCGCGTCCGACCGGCTCGCCGCGCGCGATGTCGACGAGATAGGCGATCTGCTGGAAGGTGTAGAACGAGATCCCGATCGGCAGCACGATGCCGCCGAGGTGGAGCGGCCAGCCGGTCGCGAAGGCGAGGCTCGTGACCGCGAACACGGCGTACTTGAAGACGAACAAGAGGCCGAGATTGAGCGCGACGCCGATGCCGAGCCAGGCTCGTCGCGCCTGAGGCGTGCCCGCCTGGAGAAGACCCACGCTGAAGCCGTAATTGACGATCAGCGAGCCCAGCAGCACGGGCAAGAAGCGCCAGTCCCAAGAGCCGTAGAACACGAGCGAGGCCAGCAGCAGCGCAAGGACCAGATATCGGCGATCACGCAGCCGCCGGGTCAGCAGGTACAGACCGAGCGTGATCGGCAGGAAGACCAGGATGAAGGGATACGAGTTGAACAGCATTGCCGGTCTGGTTCAACGCGCTGTCGGCGCGAGGCGCGACGGCTCGCGGCGGCCGGCACGAGGCCGGCGGCGGCGGCGCTCGACGATCATCAGTTGAAATGCATGCCGCCGTTGGCGGCGACCGTCTGGCCGGTCATGTAGGGATTGCCGACCACCATCAGCACGATGCTCGCGATCTCCTCGACCGTGCCGAGCCGCCCGAGCGGGATCTTGGGCAGGTTGTCCAGCCGGTGCGGCTTGATCATCTCGGTCGCGATCAGCGACGGTGCCACCGCATTGACCGTGACCCCGTCCTTGACCACGCGCGCCGCGTAGCCGCGGGTCAGGCCCTCCATGCCGGCCTTGGACGCGTTGTAGTGGACGCCGACCGCGCCCGCCCCGCGCGCCGCGCCCGAGGAGATGTTGACGATCCGGCCGAAGCCGCGCGCCCGCATGCCCGGCAGCACCGCCTGCGTGCACAGGAACGCGGACTTCAGGTTCACGGCGATCGTGCGCTCGAACACCGCCTCGGTCAGCTCCTCGATGGCGCAGGGCTCCGAGATGCCGGCATTGTTGACCAGAACGTCGATGTTTCCGAGCTTTTTCTGCACATCCTCGACCAGAGCTTTAACTTCGGCTGCGATCGAGACGTCCGCCCGGACGGCCGCGCCGCGCCGACCGAGGCGCCGGATCTCGGCTGCGGTCGCCTCGGCGGCATCGGCGCGCGAGCGATAGTTGATCGCGACCTCCGCGCCGGCCTCGGCGAGGGTCAGCGCGATCGCCTTGCCGATGCCGCGCCCGCCGCCCGTGACCAGCGCGACCCGACCGCCCAGGTCCGGATACAATGCCATCGCCTCTCTCCCGCTTGCCTGGTCGGGAGAGCTTAGCCGATCGGCCCTCGCTCGGACAGCCGCGAACCCAGGGCCGCAGGCAGCCAGACCCGTTCAGGCGACCAAGCGCGTCGGGCCGCCGCGCAGCAACGCGAAGAAGCTCAACTCTGGCGCGCCGCCGTCGGCCTCGTACATCCGGAAGCAGTCGTTGAACCAGGTGACGAAACGGTCGGCATGGGCGCCGCTGCCAATCGGGTACTGGCGCAGGCGCCAGCGGTTTTCAGCACCGTCCTGCCGATAGATGCCGCCAGCGTTGTAGGCGCAGGCGACGACCGGCGGGTCGAACAGCGTGATTGGCCTCTGCTGCGCGATGTAGGCGGTACCGGCGCGGATCGAATTGTCGGGCTCGAGCAGCCAGGGGCCGTCGATCTCCGCCAGGCCGCCAAGCGCGCTCCGGGCCGTGCCGATCAGGGTCTGCATCAGCCCGATCGATACCCGGTTCGGCGTCTCCTCATAAGAGACGAACCCCGGCTCGCGGCGCTCATCGGCCGGATTGCCGCCGCTCTCGGTGCAGATCGTGGCGATGATCAGCTCCACGGGCACGACGAACTCACTCGACCAGCGCTCGACCGAGCCGCCGAACTGGTCGCGCACCCGCCGGACCGTCTGCGGCCGGCCGGGCGTGCCGAGCGGGTCGGCGCCGTCGATCGACACGCCCCTCAAGGTGAGCTGCCAGCTCACGCTGCCCTCGAACCGTCGATGCGGCGTGCATAACGCCGGCAGGGCCGCCTTGATCTCATCCATCGTGATCGCTCCCGAAACCTGCGCGACGCCGCACTCGCGGTCGCCCACAACGCGCTCATCGCGAGCTAACTTATCCGCTCTTTGGCTTTTCGGGTATGGAACAGTTCACAAGCGCC
>DATAOG010000366.1:0-1810 GCA_036265855.1 Geminicoccaceae bacterium
CCTGCCGCAGGATCTGCGCCGCGATGAGCGGGCATCCGCAGCTGGTCGCTGGCTCGGGCCGGGCCTGCACCGCGATCATGACCTTGGCGCCCGAGGTGCTCGTCAAGACCGGCGCCGAGGGCGTTTACGGGGCCGCGCTGCCCAGGCTCAAACTCGGCCTCGCGCTCAAGGTCGAGGACGGCGGTAGCCGCGCCGCGCCGGTCGCACTGCTGGCGCTGCTCGAGGCACTTCGCGCCCTGACCCCGGCGCAGCGCAGCGAGCTTGACCAGGTGGCGCGCCCCGTGCTCCGCAATCACGCCGGCCGCGTGGTCGGCCGGATCGAGCCGGCGACCGGTTGGCCGGCGATCTGATTTGCCGGCGCAGGGGTCACGACCCTAGCCGGACCATTCGACCGTGAGTTGTGCGGCATCGGCGTGCGGCACCGTGGGCGGCTTGCCCTCGATGCTGCCGAGGTGCACGAAGCCGGCCAGGCGATCGTTCTGACCGAGCCCGAGTGCCGCCTTGACGTGCTCGTCGTAAGCGTTGGCGCCGGTCAGCCATTTGGCGCCGAACCCCTCCGCGTGCGCCGCGACGAGCAGATTCTGGACCGCGGCGCCGGTCGACAGGATCTGCTCGATCTCCGGAATCTTCGCGTGCTGCGGGTCGAGCTTGGCCACGACCGCGATCAATAGCGGCGCACGCAGCGGTCTGGCGCGCTCCTGCTCGAGCGCCGCCGCGGGAGCATCCGGCTGGCGGCGGCGCAGCGCCTCGGCGAACACTTCGCCCAGACGCGCCCGCGCCGCGCCCCGGATCACGACGAAGCGCCACGGTCGAAGCCGGCCGTGGTCGGGAGCGCTCGCAGCTGCCGCGAGGATCCGCTCGAGCGTCGCACCCTCGGGCGCGGGCGCGGCGAGGAATGCCGGGGCTACCGAGGACCGGGTCATCACTGCTTCGAGCGCTTCCATGGCCGCCTCACGCCGTCCGGATCGTCCGTGCCCGTTTCTGCCCCGCCTGCGCACCCAAGACAAGCCCCCGAGGACGGCTGCGAGACCTCTTAACAGTCCCGCAAGCTCTCGCCGTTATGGTTGCATAAACATGTTTGGTGTTGCAATGCCGCATTTGCGAGCCGTTGTGTTCCTTGAGCGTTATTGCCTATATGATGCGGCGCACAAGGAACTGTGCGGTTGCCCAACCGAGGGAATGCGCGATGGATCGCCACGGTTACTTCTTCGAGGACCTGACGCTCGGGATGAGCCGAGTGTTCAGCAAGACGATCACGGAGGCCGACCTTTTGATGTTTGCCGGCGTCTCCGGCGACACCAACCCGATCCATCTCGACCAGGACTTCGCCAGCCGGACCATGTTCGAGGGCCGGATCGCGCATGGCATGCTGACCGCGAGCCTCGTCTCGACTGTCCTCGGCACCCGGCTGCCCGGGCCGGGCGCGATCTATGTCAGCCAAAGCCTGAGATTTCTGGCGCCCGTGCGGATCGGCGACACGGTGATCGCCCGCGCGTCGGTCGCCGAGTTGATGCCGGAGCGCAATCGGGTCCGCCTGCAGACGATCTGCACGGTGGGCGAGCGCAAGGTGCTGGACGGCGAGGCGATCCTGATGGTGCCGCGCAAGCCCAACGGCGTCTGAGCCGCTCCGCGGCGCCCGTCCTCAACTGCCTTGGCGCCGGCAATTTTTGACTGCGCCTTGACTAAAGACGAACCTGGACCGCCCGGCCTTTTAGATGGCTGCAGCCACCGCTCAAGCCCCGATGCCGCGGGCGCGCGGCCGGCGCCCGCCAGCCGGGCCATCAGTGCCGGCTGCTCATAGGGAATGGGA
>DATAOG010000367.1:0-5184 GCA_036265855.1 Geminicoccaceae bacterium
GCGCCAAGCCGCTTAACATCGACCCCGATGAGCCAGAGCCTCCATTCGATAACCACCCCAGCTGTCCCATTCATTCTGACGACGGACAATTTGCAGCAGATGAGCAGCTCACGCCCGATGACGCCAAGTTACATCAGCACACTCGGGATTGCAAGCAGTCCTCGGGCACCGCGTGACTGCCGGCCGGTGAGCCGCTAACTTACTTGGGTGCTGCCTCTAACCGATGGTTAAAGCCTTGCAAGGCCGATACGCATGCGCGCCCCAGGGCCCATCGCAAGGCGTTCGTCGAGCCTTCGATCGCGGACTACCGCGGCCGCGTGGCCAAGCTGACCGGCGACGGTGCCCTGGTCGAGTTCGCGAGCGCGGTCGATGCGGTCGAATGCGCGGTCGCGATCCAGCGCGGCATGGCCGAGCGCGAAGCCGCCGTCCCGGAGGACCGGCGCCCTCGACCACGAGCACGACCAGGCGCGTTGCGCGCGTGATCGCGGTATAGATCAGATGGCGCGCAGCAGTTTGGTCATATCGCGGCGCTGGACCCAGAGCGTATAGCGCCAGCTGCGCGACCTGGCTTTCCATCTGATCCCGTCCGGCCCGCGCGTTTGCCTCGAGCTCCTCGGTGATGTGCCCCCAGTGGCTCCTACGGCGACGCGCGCATTCCACGCCTCATGCCTTCGGTGTGCGCGCGTGCCGAAGGCCTTCCCGGAGGGATCGAGGGCGTTCCCGGTCGACCGGCGGAGCGCCCGTCAGCGGGGGAAGGTCAGCGCGACCTCGCCGAGCCCGTCGAGGAGCGCGTGCACCCGCGCGCCGGGCGCGACGAAGCGGAGCCCGGTCAGTGAGCCCGTGGTCACGATCTGGCCGCGCTTCAGCCCGCCGCAATGCGCGCCGCAACGGTTCGCGAGCCAGACCAGCAGCCGGAACGGGTCGCCCGCCGTATTGCCGCCGCGCCCCTTTGCCACGACGACGCCGTCGACCTCGAGCCGGACCGGCTGGGTCAAGGGATCGAAGCGGCGCCAGTCGGCCGCGAGCGTCCCGGTCACGAGCCCGCCGTTGATCTGATTGTCGGCCAGCTTCCAAAGCGGCGGTGCTGCCGCGTGATCGGCAAGGCGCGTGTCGACCACCTCGATCGCCGGCAGCATGCCCTCGATCGCGGCCGCGACCTCCTCGGCGTCGTAAGGCCGGGCGCGGGCAGGCAGATCGGCGCCGAGCCGATAGGCGATCTCGGCCTCGATGCCGAGCACGCGAAAGCCGCCCGCCGGCAGGGCGGCGGGGCTCGCGTGGATGGTCGCGGCCAGGATCGGCGCCCGCACCGGCTCGGCCGCGGGCGAAGCCGCGCCGACCTTCCAGGCGCCGACCGGGCCGACCTCAGCTACCACCCGCTCCTGCACGGCGTAGGCGTCTGCGACCTCGGCGAGCGCCGCGCCGGGTTCCGGCACCACGAGCGCCCCGCCCCGGCGCCGCGCTTTCAGAAAAGCCCGGGCGATCGGCTCGATCATGTCTGCCACCGTCCGCGCCTCCCGTTCCAGGTCCGGCCGCCGGTCCACTAGAAAGTCCGGTCCGGGCTCGCCCGCGATCGCCGGGACGGCTCCGGCCCGGCGCAGGCCCGCTGGTCTATTCGCTTGCGAGCTCGCCTGCAAGCCGGCGGGCGGTCGCGCCAGGCTCCGCACCGTCGTCGGCCTCCGGACCACGAGCGCGCGTTCCGATTGCCCCAGCCCCGCGCGGATGGCACGATCGCCAATGGGGAGGAGCGATGCCGTCTGGGCGATCGCGTCAGCCTGCGTCGCGCCCGATCGCAGGGCCGCCCCGAGCGGGCGAGGGTCCGTGCACCAACGGGGAGCAAAGACATGCCAAGGCTCTATCGACTGACGACGGCAGTCACGGTCGCGCTGTCGCTTGCCGGCCCGGCGATCGCCGCCGAGCCGCTCAAGCTCGGGTGGGTCGGCCCGCTCTCGCCACCCGGCGGCTACTCCGCCGGCCAGGAGATGAAGTGGGCCGCGCAGCTCGCGGCCGACGAGGTCAACAAGGCGGGCGGCGTCCTCGGCCGGCCGATCGAGGTCGTCTACGAAGACACCAAGGGCACGCCCGACCAGGGCACGGCCGCGATGGAGCGGCTGGTCAACAACGACCACGTGGCGGCCGTGTTCGGCGAGTTCCATAGCTCGGTCGCTCTCGCCGAGATCGCGGTCGCGCACAAGTACGGCATCCCGTGGGTCGGCACCGACGTCTGGGCGGATTCGATCACCGCCAAGCAGTATCCGGAGGTCTTCCGCGTCTCGCCGGCCAATTCGCTGATCTACACGATCGTCGGCGACTGGGTGACCAACGCCGGGTTCAAGAACGTCGCGATCATGCAGGAGGCGACCGACTACGGCGTGGGCGCGGTCGAGGTGCTCAAGGGCATCCTCGACAAGAAGAACATCAGGACGAACGTGATCACCGTGCAATTGAACCAGCAGGACTTCACGCCCGAGATCCTGCGGCTGATGAGCCAGGAGCCGCGTCCCGACATCCTGATGGTGATCGTCGCCGGCGAGGCGCTCTATCCGATCATCAAGCAGGCGTGCAGCCAGGGCTTCGCGCCGACCGCGGAGACCGCGCTCTACTCGGGCGGCGGCGGCGCTCTGGAGAAGGAGACCTGGGAGACCACGGGCGAGTGCGCCAAGTACCTGATCGCCGAGGACGTCGCGCTGCCCGCGACCCAGTGGAACCAGAAGGCCAAGGACTTCGTCGCCGCGTTCGAGAAGCAGTTCAACCGGCCGCCGACCGGGACGGCGATGGAGTCGTACGACGACCTCAAGGTGATCGCGCACGCCATCCAGCAGGCGGGCTCGACCGATCCGCAGGCGATCATCAAGGCGCTCGAGCAGATCGATTTCACCGGCACGCGCGGCGCCTATCACTTCTCGACCAAGAAGGACCCGGCCTGGGCCTACCACCAGTTCATGGAGGCGCCGATCATGCTGATCCAGTACAACGAGGAGAACCAGAGCCCGGACAAGGCGCCGATCATCTACCCGCGCGACTGGGCGACTCTCAAGACGCTGTACCTGAAGCCGGCGGGATGAGCCTGCCGCGAGGAGCGAGGCGGCCAGGGGCGACCGCGTCGCGGCGCCCCGCCGCACCGCCCGCGGCCCGGCGCGAGCGCGCGCGGCGCCGGTCGCGGCCAGGAGGCCGCGGGTGAACTACGTCCTGCTGCAGGCCGCCAACGGCATCGTCGTCGGCCTGATCTACGCGCTCTCGGCGGCCGGGCTGACGCTGGTCTTCTCGGTGCTGAAGATCGTCAACTTCGGCCACAGCGTGCTCTACATGCTGGGCGGGTACTTCGCTTATTACGCGATCCAGCTGCTCGGGCTGCCGCCGCCGCTCGCCGTGGTCGCGGCGATGGCGCTGCTGTTCGTCCTCGGGATCGCCTTCGAGCGCCTGTTCCTGACCCCGCTCTACTCCGACCGCGTCGAGCGCAAGGACGAGTACGCGATCATCGTGACCTTCGGGCTGTTCATGCTGGTCGAGAACCTGGCGCTGGTCGTGTTCGGCCCGTTCAACAAGTCGGCGCCCTCGTTCCTCCGGGGCGCGCTGCACCTCGGCATGCTCGCGATCACCTACGACCGGCTGATCGCCGCGGCCGGCGCTGCGCTGCTGCTCGTGCTGCTCGGCCTGTTCATGACCCGCACGATGCTGGGCCACGTGCTCGACGCGGTCAGCCAGAGCCGGGATGCCGCCGCGATCATCGGCATCGACCCGCAGCGCTTCTATTCGATCGCGTTCGGCATCGGCTCGGCGCTCGCCGGCGGCGCCGGCGCCCTGATCGGGCCGATCTTCACGCTCAGCCCGACCATGGGCGACCTGCCGGGGGTCAAGGCGTTCATCATCATCGTTCTGGGCGGCATGGGCTCGATTCCGGGCAGCATCGTCGGCGGCATGCTGCTCGGTCTGGTCGAGGGGCTCGGCGTCGCGCTCTATCCGGTCCCGGACAAGGCGCTCGCCTACAGCAGCGCCTTCGGCGCGCTGCTCCTGGTTCTGACGCTGCTGATCCGGCCGACCGGGCTGTTCGGCCGGCGCCACGTCCGGATGGAATGAGATCCCCGGGCATGCCGGCATCGCAAAGCCCTCTGACCCTCGCTGGCCTCGCTATCCTGGCCGCCGCGGCGCTCGTGTTCCCGTGGCGGGCGAGCGACTATCTGCTGCACGTCACGACCATCTCGATCTACTACGCCATGCTCGCCTCGAGCTGGGCCCTGCTCGCCGGCTATGCCGGCCAGTTCTCGTTCGCGCACATGGCGCTGGCGGCGCTCGGCGGCTACAGCTCGGCCTTGTTCGTCCAGTACACCGGCCTGCCGGTGCCGGTCGGGATGCTCGCGGCCGTCCTGCTGCCGGCGATCACGGGCGGGCTGATCGGCTGGCTCTGCCTCAGGATGAGCGGGCCCTACCTCGCCCTGTTCACGCTCGCCTTCGCGGTCATCTTCCAGCTGATCCTGATCGCCGAGTACGAGTTCACCCGCGGCAGTCTCGGGCTCGAGGTCGCGCCGCTGTTCGGCGGCCGGGCCGAGCACCTGTACTACTACACGAGCCTCCTCCTGCTCGGCGCGAGCCTCGTCGCGATGCAAGCACTCGTGCGCTCGCGGGTCGGCCTGTTCCTGCAGGCGATCCGCGAGGACGAGGACGCGGCCGAGGCCTGCGGCGTGGCGACCGCGCGCTTCAAGATCATGGTGTTCACGCTGTCCAGCGCGGTCGCGGGCCTCGCGGGCGCGTTCTACGGCCACTACGTCGGCATCCTGACCCCGAACATCGTGACGATTCCGGAGATGGGGCTGATCGTCGCGATGGCCGTGATCGGCGGCATCGAGAGCCTGGCCGCCGCGGTGATCGGCGCGATCGTCGTCTACATCGCGTCCGAGGAGCTGCGCGAGTTCGGCCAGCTGCGCTTCGTGCTGCTGGGGCTTGCGATCATGCTGACCCAGCGCTTCGCGCAGAACGGGCTGGTGGCACCACTGATCGAGCGCCTGGGGCCACGCCGGAAAGGCACGGCCGAGGCGGTCGACGACAAGGCGGTCTCCGGTGCCTGAAGACGCGGCCGACGTCCTGCCGACGCCGCCGCAGCACACGCTCGAAGCGACCCGCCTGGTGCGGCGGTTCGGCGGCATCCTGGCGGTCAACGGGATCTCGTTCAAGATCCAGCGGGGCGAGCTG
>DATAOG010000368.1:0-2234 GCA_036265855.1 Geminicoccaceae bacterium
CAGCCAGCGCCTCCATCAGCGCGAGCGCGACCCCGCCGGCGATCGCCGGCCGGGCGAGCGGCACCGCGACCTCGAGGAAGCTGTTCCAGGGTCCGCGCCCGAGCGTCCGGCTGACGTCGAGCATGCAGGTGCACTGCTCGAGGAACGCCGCCCGGGCGAGCAGGTAGACGTAGGGGTAGAGCACGAGCGTCATGACCACGATCGCGCCGCCGAGCGAGCGGATCGGCGGGAACCAGTAGTCGGCATGGCCCCAGCCGGTGAACGCCCGGAGCGCGGTCTGGACCGGGCCGGGGTACTGCAAGAGATCAGTGTAGGTGTAGCCGATGATGTAGGTCGGCACCGCGAACGGCAGCAGCAGCGCCCACTCGAACAGGCTCCGGCCGGGGAACTGGCACATGCTGACCAGCCAGGCGGCGCCGACCCCGATCGCGGTCACGCCGAGCCCGACCCCGAGTGCCAGCAGCGCGGTGTTCAGGACGTAGCCGAAAAGCACGGTTTCAGCCAGATGCGACCATACGCCCCGGGTCGGGACCAGGACGCTCGCG
Organism: Geminicoccaceae bacterium; assembly: GCA_036265855.1. GTDB lineage: Bacteria > Pseudomonadota > Alphaproteobacteria > Geminicoccales > Geminicoccaceae > DATAOG01. Next base: position 546 of record DATAOG010000368.1, read on the forward strand.
AACACGACCAGGACCGGCAGCGCGATCAACAGCGCGAGCGCCAGCGCGAACAGGCTCCAGCGGTCGAGCCATTCCGGCCAGCGCCACCCCGGGCGGGCGGCGGCGTCGAACGTCGGCAGCGACATCCGCATCGTGGTGTTGGCGTTCCCCGCGTCTTGGTGGCCTGGGACAGTAGATCTGGCCGCCGAGCCAAGAACTGTCTAGCCGGGTTCAGAGTTGTTGTCGACCCGGCAATTGCGCTCGCCTAGTGCTGGGCGGCCGGCTCTTTGATCAGAATCATTCTAAATCAAAACTGGATTGCAGGCGCAAGAATAGCACAGAGCACGCCGGCGGATTCGGCTGGCCGCACCCGGAGCGGGCGCGGCCAGGCGGCAGCATAGCAGGACGAAGGCAGCAATGCGGCGCCCGAGCGGGGGCCGGGGGCGCGCGCTTCGGGCCGCGGATCGAGCCGCGGCGCCGGGCTCGGTCCGGAACTACAGGTGAGCCGCGATGTAGTTGGCGACCCCGACTTTCTCGACTAGGTCGAGCTGGGTCAGGAGATGGTCCTCGTGGTGCTCCTCATCGGTCAGGATCCTGACCATCAGCTCGCGGCTGACCGCATCCCCGACCCGCTGCGCGACCGCGATGCCCTCGCGCAGATCGGCGATGCCCTTGACCTCGAGCGCGAGGTCGCGCTTGAGGACCTCGACCACGTCGGCGCTCGGCTGTGCCGGCTCGCCGCCCGCCATCTTGGGCGTGCCCTCGAGATAGAGGATGCGCTCGATCAGGAGCTCGGCGTGGCCCATCTCGTCGTTGACCTCGGCGCGCTCGGTCGCGGCCAGCTTCTCGATGCCCCAGTTCTTCAAAAGCTGGCTGTGCAGCAGGTACTGATTGTACGCCGACTGCTCGTTCTCGAGCAGCTGATTGAGGTGCTGGACGACCTCGGAGTTGCCTTTCATCAGGGGCTCCGCTCCTGGGTTTTTAGAACCCTTCCAAAGTGGGCGGGCGGCCGCGCAGCGTCAAGGGCGGCCTGCCGGCGCTCTCCGGGAGCTGGTCACGGTTGCACGGATCAGTATGCTGGCGCCATCGGCGGGTCTGAGCGGCGCGATCCGGGGCGCCTCACAGCCCCGAACGGGAACCGTTGAAGGCACCGGCTGCCGGCACAAGGGAACGTGGGGAGCCTGAACAAGATGGTCGCGATCGTCGCCCGCCGGCCCGCGTTCGTCCTTGGCCTGGCGCTGTTGGCCGGCGCCTGCGCCGCCGACGGCTCGAATCTCCTTGACCCCGACGATCTGTACAAGGCCTACGACAGCAACGGCGACAACGAGCTTTCGCCGCAGGAGTGGGACGACGCATTCTGGAAGCTCGACACCAACGGCGATGGCATCGTCTCGCGCGACGAGTTCGACGCCGGGTTCGGTGGCGGGCCCTGACCGTCTTGCCGAGGCCATCGGGTTTGTCGTGCGCGGCCATCGTCGGAGGCCTCGCGGCCGGCGCGATCGTGACGATCGCGGCCGGCCGGGTGTGTGCCGCAGCTGCCGCGCAGCCTGGCGACCCGCCGACCTTCGTCGGCAGCGCCGCCTGCGGCCAGTGTCACGCGGCCGAGCTGGCGGCCTGGCGCGGCTCGCAGCATGCGCTGGCGATGCGGGCGGCCACGGCCGCGACCGTGCTCGGCAACTTCGATGATGCGAGCTTCACGCAGGGCGACGT
>DATAOG010000369.1:0-2173 GCA_036265855.1 Geminicoccaceae bacterium
CCGCTCGGGCGCATGCTCGATCCGATCGCCGACAAGCTGTTGGTCGGCGCGGCGATCCTGATGCTGGTCCATTTCGGCCGCGCGCCGATCCTGCCGGCGCTGGTCATTCTGTGCCGCGAGATCCTGGTGTCCGGGCTGCGCGAGTTTCTGGCCGAGGTCCAGGTCGGCTTGCCGGTGTCTCGGCTTGCCAAGTGGAAGACCGGCGTCCAGATGACCGCGATCGGTTTCCTTCTGGCCGGCTCGGCGGCGCCGTGGTGGCTGTTCGCCGATCAGGTCGGGGCTTACGGCCTGTGGCTGGCCGCGGCGCTGACCCTGATCACGGGCTTCGACTACCTCGTGGTCGGACTGCGCCATTCGAGCGCCACGGTGCCCGCCAAGGTGGCGGTGCCCGATCCGCGCCGGCCGCGCGCCGAGCTGGTCGGGTCGCGATCGAGCGGGGCCCGCTCATGAAGATCCTCTACTTCGCCTGGCTCCGGACCAAGACCGGGACCGCGAGCGAGGAAGTGACCCCGCCCGCCGAGGTCACGACGGTCGGCGAGCTGATGCGCTGGCTTGCGGGCCAGCGTCCGGGCTTTGCCGCGGCGCTGGCGGCGCCGGGCGTGGTCCGGGCGGCGGTCAATCAGGACTACGCCGAGCCCTCCGACCCGGTGCGGCCGGGCGACGAGGTCGCGTTCTTCCCGCCGGTCACCGGCGGCTGAGCACCGGCAGCGGGGGCATGGTCCGGGTCCAAGAGGGGCCGTTCGACGTCGGCGCCGAGCTTGCGGGCCTGACCCGCGGCCGGACCGACATCGGCGGGCTCGCGAGCTTCATAGGTCTGGTCCGGGATCTCGCCGGCGAGCGCCCGATCACGGCGATGACGCTCGAGCATTACCCGGGCATGACCTAGCGAAAGCTCGGCGAGATCGAGGCCCTGGCCAACCGGCGCTGGTCGCTGCAGGCGAGCCTGATCGTGCACCGCTACGGCCGGATGCTGCCCGGCGAGCCGATCGTGCTGGTCGCGACCGCAGCGCCGCATCGCGCGGCCGCGCTCGAGGCCTGCGCGTTCCTGATCGACTGGCTGAAGACCAAGGCGCCGTTCTGGAAGCTCGAGGAGGGTCCAAGCGACAGCCGCTGGGTCGAGGCCCGCGCGAGCGACGACCAGGCCGTCGCCCGCTGGCGCGCCTGAGCCACGGTCCAAAGTCCCGGCCCGGCGCCGCGGCGCCATGCCGCGTGCCGGTCGCTTGCCCGGGCCGGTCGGCCCGCCAGATCGAGCTTCAGCCGGCAACGGCTTGTCACCAAGTTCCGATCGTCCGCGCTGGCCCTGGCCGCGCTTGGCCTGACCGCGCTCGGCATGGTCCTGCCTCAGGTCAGAGACGGGTTCGAAGCCGCGGGTCGTGGCTTTGTCGTCGCGCACGACGTAAGCCATGGGCGGAGGCCAATTCGGGAATTGCTGTCATGCAGATCGTTGTCATCGAACCTCTGGTCGCGCTGATCGCGGGCATTCTGATCCTGATCATCCCGCGCCTGCTCAACTACATCGTCGCGGTCTATCTGATCGTGGTCGGCGTCGCCGGCCTGCTCGAGCATCTCGGCTGAGCGCTGGCGCGGATCCTCGGCTCAGATGGTCACCGGTTCGAATTCGGTCTCGCCGGGGGTGCCGGCCGCGAACTTCATGACCGGCCGGCCCGACGCCGAGAGCGCCACGAGGCTGCTGCAGACGGTGCCATAATCGCCGGCCGCCACGATCGCCATGGCGTTGCGCGGGTCGCCGTCCGGGCTCTCACGATCGGCGAGCAGCCGGGTCCAGGCGGACCAGTCGTCGGCGCCGGGATCGGGCGGTGGGGCCGCGCGCCAGCGCTCGAGATAATGCGCGATCCGCGCGGAGTTCGGATCGTTCAGCTCGCGCGCGGTCAGCATCGATAGCCCGGCCGGGATCGGCTGGCACTCGATGCCGCCGGACCGGCCCCCGTCGGAGACGGCGGCACCCGGCAGCCGGATCGGCTCGATCGCGCGCAGGCTGCCCTCGCGGGTGCGGAAGGCGAAGCCCGGCAGCGCACCGGCGTGGCGCAGCCAATAGGCGTCGCGCGCGTCGGCCACGATCAGGTTGAACGGGCGATAGGCCGCGGGATCGAGGTCGGCGAGCGCGGCGGCCGCCGCGCTCGCATCGGCATGGTCGAGGGCTTCCAGCACGAGC
>DATAOG010000370.1:0-15783 GCA_036265855.1 Geminicoccaceae bacterium
GGCTCTAGCGGCAGCCCGCGGGAAAAGCAAGCGCCCCGCCGATCGCGCCGGCAGGCTGCGCGCTGATCTCAACTGCTCCGGGCGGCATCCTCGATCCGGAAGCTCACCCGCGGTTGGCCCTGCCAGCTGTCGAGCCGGAGCGTGCCGGCCAGATGCAGCGGCGCGCCGCCGGCCGCGAGCAGCGCCTGGCCCAAGGGCCGCTCCGCCGCCCGGAACGCGACCGCGCGCACGCGGCCGCCCGCCGCGTCCTGCAGCCAGCAGTCGAGATGGCCGTCGCCGACCGGCCGCACCTGAAAGCTGCGGGCGTCCGGCAACATGAAGCAGGGCTCCGGGTTGCCGCGGCCGTAGGGCTCGAGCGAGCCCAGGCGCGCGGCCAGGGCGGGCGACAGCGCGGTCACCTGAAGGGCGCCGTCGAGCGCCAGGTCGGGCGGCGGCGGCAGGCCCTGTCCGAAGGCCCGCCCGAGGCGCTCGCTCAAGAACCGCGTGAGCTCGTCGAGCCTTTCGGCACGTACGGTCAGGCCTGCGGCCATCGGATGGCCGCCGCCCTCGAGCAGAATGCCCGCCTGCCGGGCGGCGATCACCGCGCCACCGAGGTCGAAGCCGGGAACCGAGCGCCCAGAGCCCTTGCCGGCCTCGCCCGACAGACCGATCACGACCGCCGGGCGGTGGTGGCGTTCGACCAGGCGCGAGGCGACCAGGCCGACCACGCCCGGCGACCAGTCCTCGCCGGCGGCGACCAGCAGCGGCCGATCGGCCGAGAGCGCCGGCGCGAGCTGGTGCTCGGCAGCGGCCAGCACGCGCCGCTCGATCGCGCGGCGCTCCTGGTTCAGGTGCTCCATCCGCGCGACGATCGCGGCGATCGCGTCCGGCGCCTCGGCGAGCAGCAGGTCGGCCGCGAGCCGGGAGCACCCGGTCCGGCCGCCGGCGTTGACCCGCGGCCCGAGCACGAAACCGAAATGCTCGGCACAGGGCGGGCCGTTCAGCCCGGCCGCGGCGGCGAGCGCCGCCAGACCCGGGTTGCCGCGGCCGGCCGCGACCTTGAGACCCTGGCAGACCAGCGCCCGGTTGAGGCCGCGCAGCGGCACCACGTCGCAGACCGTGCCGAGCGCGACGAGGTCGAGCCAGCGGCGCAGATCGGGCTCGACCCGGCGGGCAAAATGACCGCACGCCCGAAGCCGCCGATTGAGCGCCACGACCAGCAGGAACGTGACCCCGACCGCCGCCAGCTCGCCGACCGGGCTCGTCTGGTCGCAGCGGTTCGGGTTGATCACGGCGAGTGCCGGGGGCAGGCGCTGCTCGGCGGCATGGTGATCGACCACGATCACCGCCTGGCCGCGCTCGGCGGCGACTTCGAGCGCAGCGAAGGCCGTGGTGCCGGAATCGAGCGTAACGATGAGCCGGCAGCCCTGCCCGGCGAGGCGCTCGAACGCCTGGGGGTTGGGGCCATAGCCCTCGGCCAGGCGATCGGGCACATCGACCCGCGCCTCGCCGCCGACCGCGCGCAGATAGCGGGCAAGCAGCGCCACCGAGCTCGCACCGTCGACATCGTAGTCGCCGAGCAGGCCGACCGGCTCGCCCGCCTGCACGGCTTCGGCCAGCCGCTCGACCGCGCGGTCGAGATCGTGCAGATGCGAAGGATCGGGCAAGGCATCGCGCAGGCGCGGCGTCATGAACGCCGGCACGCCGTCGAGGCCGATGCCGCGGCCGGCCAGGATCCGGCCGACCACCTCCGGCAGCTCGCTGCGCTGGCAGATCGCGAGCGCCTGCGCGGCGTCGTGATCGCGCCAGCGCCAGCAACGGCCGCTGATCGAACGTTCGACCGCGGGCGGCAGCACCATCGTCCGGCCGCCGGCTCAGACGGCGAACCCCTCGACCACCTTGGCCTTGCGGTGGAGATAGTGCTCGGTCTCGACGATCCGCACGGTCCCGGTTTTGGAGCGCATCACGATCGATTCCGTGATCACGCCGCCCGGGAAGCGCCGCACGCCGGCGAGCATGGTGCCGTCGGTCACGCCGGTCGCGGCAAACATCACGTCGCCGCGGGCGAGGTCGTGAAGATCGTAGACGCGGGTCAGATCGCTGATCCCCATGCGGCCGGCGCGCGCCTTCTCGTCGTCGTTGCGGAAATGCAGCCGGCCCTGCATCTGGCCGCCGATCGAGCGCAGCGCCGCGGCCGCGAGCACGCCTTCGGGCGCGCCGCCGATCCCGAGATAGATGTCGATCCCGCTGTCCGGCCGCGCGGTCGCGATCACGCCGGCGACGTCGCCGTCCCGGATCAGGCGGATCCGGGCGCCGGCCTCGCGGACCTTCGCGATCAGCTCCTGATGGCGCGGCCGGTCGAGAATCAGCACGACCAGATCGCCGATCTCGACGTCCTTGGCGCGGGCCAGGTTGGCGAGATTCTCCCGGGGCGGAGCGGTGATGTCGATCAGCTGATCCGGCAGGCCGCCGCCGACCGCGATCTTGTCCATATAGGTGTCGGGGGCGTTCAGGAAGCCGCCGGCGCCAGCCATCGCCAGACAGGCGATCGCGTTCGGGCCGCCGGTCGCGGTGATCGTCGTGCCCTCGAGCGGATCGAGCGCGATGTCGATCTTGGGCCCGCGGCCCGAGCCGACCTTCTCGCCGATATAGAGCATCGGCGCCTCGTCGCGTTCGCCCTCGCCGATCACGACGGTGCCCTCGATGTCGAGCACGTTCAGCGCCTGACGCATCGCGTCGACCGCCGCCTGGTCGGCGGCCCGCTCGTCGCCCCGCCCCATCCACCCAGCACTCGCGATCGCCGCGCGCTCGGTCACGCGCACTGCTTCAAGCGCGAGGTTGCGATCCTGGAGCCTGATCTCGTCTGCCATGCTTCGGCTCTCCTCTGGCCGCGCCGCACCCCGCTCTACAAGGCCTCGATCCGGATCATCCGGGGCGGTTCCAGCACCGCCCCGAGCGCCCCGATCTCCGCGAGCGCCCCGGTCATCTGCGCCTCCGCGGTCTCGTGCGTGGTGAGCACGATCGGCACCGGCTCGCCCGGATTGCGGGCCCGCTGGATCAAAGCCTCGATCGAGACCTCGTGGTCGCGCAGGCAGGCGGCAACGTCGGCCATCACGCCCGGCTTGTCCACGACCATGAGGCGAAAATAGTAGGCGCCGTAGTGCCGGTCCATCGGCGCGACGGGGAGCGTCTCGAGCCTGGTCCCCGGCAGCCCGAACACCGGCGGGCGGGCACCCTTGGCGAGATCGGCGAGGTCGGCGACCACCGCCGAGGCGGTCGGGCCGCCGCCGGCGCCCCGCCCGTAGTAGAGCGTGCTGCCGACCTGATCGCCCTCGGCGACCACGGCGTTGAACACGCCCTCGACCTGGCTGATCGGGGTGCCGATCCGGACCATGCTCGGGTGCACCCGCTGCTCTAGCCCATGCTCGGTCAGCCGCGCGACGCCCAAAAGCTTGATCCGGTAGCCCATCTCGCTCGCGAATGCGATGTCGAGCGGCGAGACGTGCCGAATGCCCTCGGTGTGCACCGCGCGGTTCACGGGCGCACAGCCGAACGCCAGCGCGGACAAGAGGGCAAGCTTGTGGGCGGCGTCGATGCCGTCGATGTCGAAGCTCGGATCGGCCTCGGCGTAGCCCAGCCGCTGCGCCTCCTGGAGCACGTCATCGAACTCGCGCCCGCTCTCGCGCATCGTGGTCAGGATGTAGTTGCAGGTGCCGTTCAGGATGCCGTAGACGCGCCGGATCCGGTTGCCGGCGAGACCCTCGCGAAGCGTCTTGACGATCGGGATGCCGCCGGCGACGGCGGCCTCGAAACCGATCGCCGCCCCTTCCGCCTCGGCCAGGCGGGCGAGTTCGGCGCCGTGCTGCGCGAGCAGCGCCTTGTTGGCGGTGACCACGGGCTTGCCCGCCTGAAGCGCCGCCCGGCAGAGCGCCAGCGCCGGACCGTCGGCGCCGCCGATCAGCTCGACGATCAGATCGATCTCCGGGTCGGCGGCGAGCGCCAGAGGGTCGTCGTACCAGCGGTAGCGCTCGAGCGCGAGGCCCCGCTCCCGCTGCCGGTTGCGCGCCGAGACCGCGACTACCCGCAGTTCGCGCCCCGCGCGCAGCCCGACCAGAGCGCCGTTCTCGTCCAGGAGCCGCAGCACCGCGCTGCCGACCGTGCCCAGCCCCGCGATGCCGACGCGCAGCGGCGGCGCCATCGTTCAGGCCACCGCGCGCGGCTCGATGGTCGCCGGCGGCCGCGCGAGGAAGGTCTTGATGTTGCGCACCGCCTGACGGATCCGCTGCCGGTTCTCGACCAGCGCGAGACGGATGTAGCCCTCGCCGTATTCGCCAAAGCCGATCCCCGGCGAGACCGCAACCTTCGCCTCGTCGAGCAGGAGCTTGCTGAACGCGAGCGAGCCGATCGCGCGATAGGCCTCGGGCAGCGGCGCCCAGACGAACATCGTCGCCGGAGGGGACGGCACCGGCCAGCCGCAGGCTGCGAGGCCCTCGACCAGCACGTCGCGCCGCTCGCGATAGCGGGTCCGGTTGGCCTCGACGCAGTCCTGCGGCCCGTTGAGCGCCGCGGTCGCCGCGACCTGGATCGGCGTGAACGCGCCGTAGTCGAGATAGGATTTGATCCGGGCGAGCGCGCCGATCAAGGCGGGGTTGCCGGCGGCGAACCCGATCCGCCAGCCCGGCATGCTGTAGGTCTTGCTCATCGAGGTGAACTCGACCGCGATGTGCTTCGCGCCCGGCACCTCCAGGATCGAGGGCGGCGGCGCGCCCTCGAACCAGATCTCGGCATAGGCGGCATCCGACAGGATGAAGATCTCGTGGCGGCGCGCGAACGCGACCACTTCCTTGTAGAAGTCGAGGTCAACCACCTGGGCGGTCGGATTGGACGGGAAATTGAGCACGATCGCGGTCGGCTCGGGGACCGAATGCTCGGTGGCGCGCGCGAGCTCGGTCATCAGATTGCCGATCGGGGCGATCGGCACGTGGCGGATCGCGGCGCCGGCGATGATGAAACCGTAGGGGTGGATCGGGTAGCTGGGATTCGGGACCAGGATCACGTCGCCGGGCGCGGTGATCGCCTGGGCGAGATTGGCGAGCCCTTCCTTGGAGCCGAGCGTGACCACGATCTCGGTCTCGGGATCGAGCTCGACCCCGAAGCGGCGCCGGTAATAGAGGGCGTGCGCCCGGCGCAGCCCGGCAATCCCACGGGAGCTCGAATAGCGGTGGGTGCGCGGATTGCGCACCGCCTCGACCAGCTTGTCGACGATCGCCGCCGGCGTCGGGCTGTCCGGATTGCCCATGCCGAGATCGATGATGTCCTGGCCGGCGGCGCGGGCCGCCGCCTTCATCGCGTTGACCTCGCCGAACACGTAGGGCGGCAGGCGCCGGATGCGGTGGAACTGTGGCTGCCTCATGAAACCTGTTGCCTCAACTGCCGCCGGATCGGAGCTCGGCGTGCGGCTCAAAACCCGCGCCGTTGGGCGCTGCCCGTCAGCTGCCCGCCGGTGCGGCGAGGAGCAGACGCACCTCATTCCCGGTCGCGTGCGGGGCAAGGCTAATGTTCAGATCGCCCGCCCGGGCGCCGAGGCGAACCAGCGCGATCGCGACCGCACGCGCCCGATCGAGCGCAAGCGTCGCAGCATCGGCTTCGCCCACGATCCGGATCGCGGCGTCCCGGGTGCGCGCCGTCGCCAGCACCTTCTCGAGCTCGGGGCCGATTCCGGCCGGCAGCTCGGCCGATCCCGGCGCGAACGCGACGCGTCCGGCCGACGTCCCGGCGCCGGGCTTCTTCGGCGCCGGCATCGTGTTGACGGTGGCGATCGTCGCACCGGGCGTGCTTGCCGAGGCCGCGGCCGGCACCGGCTTGAGCGCCGGCGGCCCGATCTCGATCGCGACGCTGCCGGCGTCGACCGCGATCCCGACGCTGCCCGGCTCCGGCCGGGCCGACCCGGCGCCGTCGGCGGCCGCGAGCCTCTGGCCGGCCGGATGCCCGTTCGCAGCCGGTTGCCGCTGGTCGCCGCGCCCGGGCGCCATCGCCTGCTGGAACTCGGGGGCCGGCTCAGCGACCCCAGTCGCCTCCACCGCGGGCCGGGCGTCGGAGACCAGAGTCGGGGGCTCCGCTTCGGCTCCTGACGGCGGACCGCCCTTGATCGGTGCGCCGGCGTTTGCCGGTGCCGCGTGGCCGGCCGTCGGTGGCCCGGCATCGGGCTTGGCGGAAGCGGCCGGCGGCGCCGGCTCCGGGCTCAATCCGAGCAGCCCCCGCAACCAACCGAGGAAGCCGGCACCGCTGGCGTCGTTGTCCTCACCGGCTCCGCCGGAGCGGGCCTGTTTGGAATCGCGAACCATCTGAGCCATGAAATCCCCGAGCGTGTCCTGGCCGGAGCCGGTCGGGGCGGTGGCGCTGCCGCTAGTCTCCCCAGCTTCCGGGGACGACGACGCCGATTCGTCCGCGGCACCGGGCTCGGCCGGCGCTTCGGGCACGACCGCCGCGACCACGGGCGGCGGTGCCGGTGGTGGCGGCAGCGTGCTGCGGCCGGTCCGGTAACGGACCACCTGATCCGTGTAACGGGCGTTCGCCCGATCGGCGATCAGCCCGTCGACGATCGCCCGGCGCTGCTCGACGTTGTAGCTCAGCTGCGGCCGCGGCGGCACCGTATAGAGGCTCGGGTAACCGCTGTCGTTGGCGGTGGCCGGAGTCGTACCCATCTGATTGGGCGCGGCGGGCTCGGCAACTCTTTGGCAACCCGCCAATGCGAGAACGCCGACCACGACGATCGTCAGACATGCCGCGGTCAGGCTGAGCTCCCGTGTGCGCCGGATGCGCGCGCTCGGCAGTTGGCCGGCTCTGCCGGATCGTCTAGAAGGTCCGGCGGCGGCGCCCGGGCGGCGCTCGAGCCGGCGACGGTACGGCAGGCCTGGGCGCACGGCCTACCGCCTGTGACGGAGGTCGGGCTGGAGTGTACGGATACGAACCGACATGGTGACGACCCAACCAGGCTCCGCGCTCGGCGCCGCAGCCAGCACCGAAAAAGCATAAGGGAACGCCTGATGGCCAAGCAACAGGAAACGCTGGAGCCTGAATCCGAGCCGCTCGGACAGGTCTTGACCGAAATCGCCGGCAACAGCCAAAAGCTGATGCACGCGCTCGCCGAGCGCCGCTGTGCCAGCAACGGTCACCATGGCAGTTCCGACCCGCTCAATCTGAGGCCGATTCTGCTTGAGCTGAGCGCACGGCTGATCGCCGACCCGGCGCGGCTGGTTCAGGCGCAGATCTCGCTGTGGCAGGACTACCTCAGGCTCTGGCAGACTACTGGCCGGCGCCTGCTGGGCCAGCCGGCGCAGCCGGTTGCCGAGCCTGAGCAGGGCGATCGCCGGTTCCGCGACCCGGCCTGGGACGATCACGCGCTGTTCGACTTCATCAAGCAGGCCTATCTTGTGACCGCGCGTTGGCTGGTCAACACGGTCAACCAGCTCGATGGCCTCGACGACAAGAGCCGGCAGAAGATCGACTTCTATACCCGCCAGTTCGTCGATGCGATGGCGCCGTCCAACTTCGTCGCGACCAATCCCGAGGTGCTGCGGGCGACGGTCGAGACCGGCGGCGAGAACCTCTTGCGCGGCCTCAACAATCTGCTCGACGATCTCGCCCGGGGCGAGGGCAAGCTCGCGATCAAGATGACCGACTACGACGCCTTCGCGGTCGGTCGGAATCTGGCCCTCACTCCCGGCAAGGTCGTCTTCCAGACCGATCTGATGCAGCTGATCCAGTACGCGCCGGCAACCGAGCAGGTCCACCGGCGGCCGCTGCTCATCATACCCCCTTGGATCAACAAATATTACATCCTGGACCTGCAGCCGAAGAACAGCTTCATCAAGTACGCGGTCGAGCAAGGCTTCACGGTCTTCGTGATCTCCTGGGTCAATCCGGGCGAGGAGCATGCCGGCAAGACCTTCGAGGACTACATGTTCGAGGGCCCGCGCGCGGCGCTCGAGGCCATCGAAAAGGCGACCGGCGAAACCGAGACGACCGTGATCGGTTATTGCCTGGGCGGGACGCTGCTCGCCGCCATGCTCGCCTACATGGCGATCAAGCGCGATGCCCGGGTCAAGGCCGCGACCTTCTTCGCCAGCCTGGTCGACTTCGAGAACCCGGGCGAGCTCGGCGTCTTCATCGACCAGGAGCAACTCGACGCCATGGACGCGATGATGGCCGAGCGCGGCTATCTCGAGGGGCGTCAGATGGCGACCACCTTCAACATGCTGCGCGCGAACGATCTGATCTGGTCGTTCGTCATCAACAATTACCTTCTGGGCAAGGAGCCGTTCCCGTTCGACCTGCTGTACTGGAACTCCGACAGCACGCGCATGCCGTACGCGATGCACAGCTTCTATCTGCGCAAGTTCTATCAGCAGAACCAGCTGGTCGTGCCGGGCGGCATCAGCCTTGGCGGGGTGCCGATCGATCTCGGCAAGATCCGCCTGCCGGTCTACCTGCTGTCGACCCAGGAGGACCACATCGCGCCCTGGCTCTCGACCTATCGCGCGACCCAGCTGTACCGTGGCGAGACGACCTTCGTGCTCGCGGGGTCCGGCCACATCGCGGGCGTGATCAACCCGCCCAGCGTGCAGAAGTACGGCTTCTGGACCAATCCGGAGCTGCCCCCGGACCCAATGGACTGGCTGGCCGGTGCGAGCCATCAGCCGGGCTCCTGGTGGCCGCACTGGCGGGAATGGAATGTCCAGCATTCGGGCGAGCTGGTGCCGGCGCGCCACCCGGGCGACGGCAAGCTTTCGGTGCTCGAGGACGCGCCCGGCAGCTACGTCCGCATGCGCGCGCCATAGGCCGCGATTTCGTCCGGCAGCGCGCCGCGAGGCCGGCTACCAATCAGGCTTCCAAAAACAGGGCGCACCATCCGGAACGCGACTGGCGTGATCGAAGGCAGCCGAGGTAAAAGACCGACAAGGGTCGCCACGGGCGTGCATCGCTCCGCACCGATTGCGCCCGCCACCAGGCTCCGGCCGAGCAGGTCGGGCCCGCGGGCTCCCCTGCTCGCCGCTCCGAACCTTTGATCCAGATCAAGGGCGAGCAGGCAGCGGCCGCCTACGGTCAGCTCGGCAACGAGCGGCGACAGCGATGAGGAGTGCGCGGCCTGCGCCACCTGAACGCGACCGGAGGGGAGGAGCGCCATGGCCTACAGAGACCTGCTGGTTCAAATCGATGATACCCGGGCGTGCGCCAAGCGGATCGAGGCGGCGGTCGCTCTGGCGGCCGCACATGGCGCCCATCTGACCGGCCTCTACATCATGGCCGAAGCCTCGCCGGCGAGCTTCACCAGGGGTTATCTGCCGGCCGAGCTGCTGACCGCCCTCCAGCAGGAGATGCGCGCGCGCGCCGACGCCGCGCTCGCCCGGTTCGCGACCGTCGCCGAGCGCAACCAGATCACGTTCGAGACCCGGGCCGACCGCGTGCTCTACACCGAAGTCGCGGACGCGCTCGCGACCAATGCCCGCTACGCCGATCTGGTCATCCTCGGCCAAGTCGATCCGGACGATCCGGTCACCGGTCCGCGCTATCTGCCCGAGCAGGTCATCCTCGGCTGCGGCCGGCCGGCGCTGGTGATCCCCTATATCGGTCCGGGCGCCAGCCTCGGCGAGCGCGTGATCGTCGCCTGGGACGCCTCGCGCGAGGCGGCGCGCGCAGTCAATGACGCGCTGCCGCTGCTCGAGCGGGCCAAGACCGTGAGCGTGGTCACGATCAATCCGCGCCAGGAGCCGTTCGGCCACGGCGAGGAGCCGGGCGCCGACATCGGCCTGCACCTCGCCCGGCACGACGTCAAGATCGAGGTCGAGCGGGTCGTGTCCCGGGACATCGACGTCGCCAACACGATTCTCTCCCAGGCCGCCAACGGCGGCGCCGATCTGCTGGTCATGGGCGCGTACGGTCATTCGCGGCTGCGCGAATACGTGCTGGGCGGCGCGACCCGGACGATCCTTGCCGAAATGACCGTGCCGGTGCTGATGTCGCACTGAGCGTCGCCTGGCAGCTGCGAGCGCCGGCCGATCGGGCCGCCACCTCGTGGCTCGCATCGCCGCCGGCGGCGGCAGGCCTTGTGATCGCGGTCCGGGCGCGCGATAGTGCTGCCGGACGAGCGGACGGACGGGCATGCGGGGCCATCACGATCTGGGCGGCGAGCCGGCGGGACCGGTGGAGCGGACCGAGCACGATCCCGCGCATTGGGAAAAGCGCGTCGACGCCATCTTGCGCCTGCTCATCAGGGGCAAGATCATGACTGTCGACGAGCTCCGGCGCGGAGTCGAGGGGCTCGGTCCCGGCGCCTACAACGAGCTCAGCTATTACCAGCGCTGGATCGCCTCGATCGCCGAGAACCTGCTCGAGAAGGGCGTGCTCACGGTCGACGAGCTCGGCCGCCGGCTCGCCGAGGTCGAGGCCCGCTGGCGCGCCGAGGGCCGGCCGGAGAGCCGCGCGGGATGAGTGACGCGTTCGCGATCGGCCAGCCGGTCCGGGTGCGGCGCGCGTTCCCGCCGGGCCACGTCCGCACGCCCTGGTACGTGCGCGGCCGCCAGGGGGCGATCGAAGCCATCGCCGGCCATTTCGCCAATCCCGAGGAGCTGGCCTACGGCCGCGATGGCCTGCCCCGGCGGGCTCTTTACCGGGTGCGGTTTCGCCAGAGCGAGCTCTGGCACGACTATCAGGGCGGGGCCGCGGACAGCTCGGTCGTCGATCTTTTCGAGCACTGGCTCGAGCCCCTGGGGGAGGCCAGACGATGACGGCCCACGCTCAGCATCGCCACGAGCAGGCGCACCCGCCTCACCCCAAGCAGCCGGACCTCGAGGATCAGCCCTACGACCATTACCAGCTGCTGGCCGAGGCGGTCGGGGAGCTGCTGATCGAGAAGGGCGTGCTCGCGGCCGCGGACCTCAGGCGCGCGCTCGAGGCGATCGATGCCCGCTCGCCGGCCGACGGCGCGCGACTGGTGGCGCGCGCCTGGGTCGATCCGGCCTTCAAGGCGCGCCTGCTGGCGGACGCCAACGCCGCTGCGCTCGAGCTCGGAATCGATGCCGGCGCGATTCCGATCCGGGCGCTCGAGAACACCCCCGCGCTGCACAACGTCATCGTCTGCACGCTCTGCTCCTGCTATCCGCGCGGCCTGCTCGGGCTGCCGCCCGACTGGTACAAGGCGCGCGCCTATCGCTCGCGGACCATCCGCGAGCCGCGCGCGGTGCTCGCCGAGTTCGGGACGCGCATCCCGGACGAGGTCGAGATCCGGGTCCACGACAGCACCGCCGACCTTCGCTATCTGGTCGTGCCGAGGCGACCCGCCGGCACCGAGACGTTCGACGAGGCGGCGCTCGCCGCGCTGGTCACCCGCGACTGCATGATCGGCACCGCGGTCCCGGAGGTGGTCCGGCCGTGACACTCCGCACTGGCGACGACTATCGGGCGAGCCTGAGGGACGGGCGCGCGGTCTGGATCGAGGGCGAGCGGGTCCCGGACGTCCCGAGCCATCCCGCGTTCCGGCCGATCGTCGACGCCAGGGCGCGGATCTACGATCTGGCGCACGAGCCGGCGCTGCGCGATCTTCTGGCCTACGATGATCCCGCGACCGGCGCACGCCGGCTGGTCGCGCACAAGCTGCCGCGCACGATCGCCGACTGGCAGGCGAAGCGCGCCGCGGTCGAGGCCACCCTCGACGACCTCGCGGGCGTGGTCATCCGGGTCGGCGACGAGACCGTGGGCGAGCTCTGGTCGCTCTACGACGGCCAGGACGTGCTGAACGAGGTCGATCCCCGGTTCGCCGACAACATCCGCCGGCACGTCGAGCGGGTCGAAGCCGGTGACGCGTTCCACGTCTCGGCCAATACCGACCCCAAGGGCGACCGCTCGAAACGGCCGCAGGACCAGGACCCGGACATGCTGCTGCACGCGGTCCGGGAGACCGATGCCGGGATCGTGGTCCGGGGCGCCAAATACGAGACCGCGGCCGCCTACGCCCATCAGGCGTTCGTCAAGCCGACGATCGCGAACTGGGGCGATGCCGAGCTCTCCGACTATGCGGTCGGGTTCATCGTGCCGATGAACGCCAAGGGCCTGAAGCACATCTGCCGGGCGGGCTTCGCCGGCAGGCGCCCGGCCGTCGACTACCCGATCGCCAATCGCTTCGACGAGGTCGACACGCTGCTCGTGTTCGACGACGTGCTGATCCCCTGGGAGGACGTGCTGTTCTACCGCCACACCCGGGCGGCGGGCTTCATCCGCTCCTGCCTGCACCGCTACAGCGCGTTGCCGTTCGTGCAGCGGATCCAGCGGCTGGCCGAGCTGATGATCGGCACAGCACTCTTCAACCTCCGCCAGACCGGGCTCGAGAAGCAGCCTGCGGTCCGGGAGAAGCTGGCCCAGCTCGCCTGCTATCGGGAGACCATCAACGCCCACCTGACGGCCGCGATCGCGGCCGCGGAAGTGAGCCCGGCCGGGCTCCTGATGCCGAACCAGGCGCTGCTCTACACCGGCCGCGTGCGCGCCTGCTCGGAGCTGCCGGCGATGATGCACCTTGCGCGCGAGCTCTGCGGCGGCCAGATCTGCCTGACCCCCGACTGGGCGAGCTTCGAGAACCCGGAGACCGGCCCGTGGCTCGACAAATTCTACAGCGTCAACGAGGCCTGGCCCGCCCCGGACCGCTTCAAGCTGCTGGCCTTCGCGCGCGACCTTTTGAATTCCGACTACGCCGGCCACCGGGTGACCTTCGAGCTGTTCGCCCAGTCGCCGCCGTTCGCCCACCTGAACGCTGTCTACGCCAATTTCGACTGGCAGCGCCCGCTCGACCTGGTGCAGAAGGCCGCGGCCCTCTCCGACCGCGTGCGCTCCTGATCAGAATCGCCAGGTTTGGTGGCGGCCCTGAGTCAAAACCAGAACATCGCGGCGATCCATGTAACCACGACCAGCCCCAAAAATAGCTCGTAAACACTGTCGACTTGCCGGCGGCCTTGTTCTTGCTGCTACGGTTGCAAAAAACTTCTTGACAACTTGCAATGGATCTGCCACCAATGCCATTGTCGGTGAAGTGGTTCTGAGGTCAAGCCTCAGGAATTGCAGACAATTCTAGCCGAGGGCTAGCTGTTGCTGTGATCTGAACCCACTTTCGCAAGGAGATACGCCTGCTACGGCGTGTTGCGACTTACCGGCGCCCCAACCTTCTCTCGTTCCGACGTGCTCGACTACGCTGATGCGGCGCCGGGAGCGATTGTGCGATCAGCCTTCGGGCCGCGCGCGGCCTGACCCTTGCCGCGGCCGCGCGGCGCGCCGAAAATGTTCGGGAGGTCCGAGATGGTGCTCAGCAATCCGAGCCTTCACGACGCCCTGATGACGTTCGAGCTCGCTCCGAGCGAGGCACCCTTGAGCTTTACCCGCCGTCTCGCCGGCGAGAATGGCTGGACCAGCGCGATGGCGGATCGCGTCGTCCATGAGTACCGCCGCTTCGTCTACCTCTGCGCGGTGGCCGGCCGGCCGATGACGCCCTCGGATGCGGTCGATCAGGCCTGGCACCTGCATCTCACCTACACGCGCTCGTATTGGGCCGAGCTTTGCGAACGATTGCTCAAACGGCCGTTGCATCATGAGCCGACCAGGGGCGGCGCCGGCGAGCGGGAGCGCTTCCGGACGCAGTACGAGGACACGCTCGCAACCTACGAGCGCGAGTTCGACCAGGCGCCGCCCGCCGACATCTGGCCGGATGGCGCGACCCGCTTCGCAGCCAGATATGCCCGGATCAACTTGCGCGAGCACTGGGTGATCCGGAAGCCGGCGGCGCGCCTGACCTGGCTCGCCCTTGCGCTCGCCTGCGCGCCCGCGACCTTGGGCTGCGCCGGTGCAACCGCCGCCGAGGTGGGCATGGCGGGAGAGAACAAGGACTGGAGCGCCATTCTCTACGGCGTCGGCGGGCCCGCGATCATTTTGGTACTGCTCATGGTCTTCGCCGGTCGCGACCGTCTACGCCACCGCCGCGCGCGGCGCGCTCGCCTGATGCTGGGCATATACGGCGGTCACCTGGCGGGCGGGCACTTGGATCACGGCCACGGTTGCGGCAGTAGCTGCGGCAGCGGCTGCGGTGGTGGCGGCGGCGGTTGCGGCGGCGGTTGCGGCAGCTGACGAGGCCAGCAGCAGGTCGGGAGCACGGCGAGGCCCACGAGATGACCCACGAGCGGCTGCGCAGGTTCAACACCCGCGACACCTACCCCGAGCAGCGGCTGGACAACGACCTCTGCCAGGTGGTCAAGGCATGCGGCACGCTCGTGTTCCTGCGCGGCCAGGTCGGCCAGGACCTGAGCTCCGGCGCCTCGGTCTCGATCGGCGATGCCGCGGGCCAGGCCGAGCAGGCGATGGCGAACGTCGCGGAGCTTCTGACCGAAGCCGGCGCCCGGCTCGAGGACATCTGCAAGATCACGGTCTACCTCACCGATCCGCGTTACCGCGAGCCGGTCTACCGGACCGTCGGCCGGTGGCTGAGGGGCGTGTTCCCGGTGTCGACCGGGCTCGTCGTCAGCGCGCTCGCCCGGCCCGAATGGCTGGTCGAGATCGACGTGATCGCGGTCATTCCCGACCAGCGGCCGGCGGAGCCGCGGCCGTGACCTTCTCGATCGCAGCCCGCGACTTTGCGACCGGAGCGCTCGGCGTCGCGATCACCTCGTCCTCGATCTGCGTCGCCAGCCGCTGCGCCTTCGTGCGCGCGGGCACCGGCGCGGCGCTGACCCAGAACGTGACCGACCCGCGCCTGGGGCCGCGCGCGCTCGAGCTGATGGCCGAGGGCCTGCCGGCGAAGGACGCGCTCGCGCGCCTGCGCGAGGAGGCAACGCAGATCGCCTGGCGACAGCTCGCGGCGGTCGACCGCGATGGCCGCACGGCCCATTTCAGCGGCGCCCGGGCGCTCGGCATCCACGGCGCGGCCGAGGGCGCAGGTTGCGTCGCGATCGGCAATCTGCTCGCGAACCCGGGAATCCCGGGGGCGATGATCGAGGCCTTCGAGAGCGCATCCGACGCGCTCGCCGCCCGTCTGGTCGGCGCACTCGAGGCCGGCCTCGCGGCCGGCGGCGAGACCGGCCCGGTGCGCTCGGCCGGCGTCCTGGTGGCCGATCGTCAGCTCTGGCCGGTGGTCGATCTCAGGGTCGACTGGGCGGAGCAGCCGATCGCCGCGCTGCGCGCGCTCTGGAGCGAATACGCGCCGCAGCTGGAGGCCTACGTGAGCCGCGCCCTCGACCCCGAAGCCGCGCCGTCGTTCGCGGCGCCGGCGAACCGCTGACGTTCCATCCGTTTCGCCTGTGGCGGCAGGCATAAACCCTGAGAGCAGGGCGTCCTTCTCGACGCAGATCAATGTCCGGCTGCCCGCTCAATGGGGACGTCCATCATGAACGACGAGGCGGTGACGGTCGGAAAGAGGACGCAGGTTTCGGCCCGCGCGGCTCGCGACCGCAGCCGGCGGGCGCCCCTCAAGGTGCTGGTGGTGGTCGGGCATCCGCGCCGGCCGAGCCTCGCGGGCGCGCTCGCGGCCGCCTATGCCGCCGGGGCCGCGCGCGCCGGCGCGGCGGTCGAGCTCCTGGAGCTCGCGGCTCTGGAGTTCGACCCCCACGTCCGCACCAGGGTGTTTGCCCACCAGAGCGTCGAGCCCGATCTTGAGCGCGCCGCCGCCGTGATCGCCTGGGCGGACCATCTGGTGTTCGTCTACCCGACCTGGTGGGGCACGATGCCCGCGCTGCTCAAGGGCTTTCTCGACCGGATCCTGGCGCCGGGCTTTGC
>DATAOG010000371.1:0-7545 GCA_036265855.1 Geminicoccaceae bacterium
CCTCCTTGACCTTCTCCTGGGCGCGGGCCTGGCGCATGGCCAGCATGCCGCCGAACGGAGCCGCGGCGGCCCCGGCGGCCGCGAGCTTGAGAAATCGGCGGCGGGCCCCCTGCGAGACAGTATCGGCCATGATCGGTCCTCCCCGTTGTCTGCTTACGCGGCGGCGCGCGGCGCCTGCCCGATCCGGGCCAAGATGCCACCGCCGTCAATGGGCCGATCGTAGCGCATGTTCCGCCCGCGCTCCAGGGCAGCCCGCTCGGGTTCAGCGTATCGCGGGATAGCCGTGGCGGGCGGCGAGCCGGGCGAAGGCAGGGATGCGCAGGTACGCCGAAGGGGCCAGGACCTCGACGCCGGCGAGCAGCAGCTCGTCGCGCGCGGCACAGAGCGCCGGGTCGGCGAGCGCCGCCCGCAGCGCCGCCCGCAGGTGGAGGACGAGATCGTCGCCGGCACGCGCGCGCGTGACGTATGGCGGGGCTGGCGCGCTCGCAGTCCGACAGAGCACCCGGGTGCCGGCGAGCGCCGCCGGCCGGTGGCGCTCGAGCAGCGCATGGGTCACGCAATCGATCGCCGCAACGTCGGCCGCGCCGGTCGCGACCAGCGCCAGGCTCGCGGCGTGGGCGCCGCTCACCTTGACCGCCGCGAAGAAGCGCCCCTCACGGCTGAGCGGCGCGATCAGGGCGCGCAGCGCGCTCATGCCGGAGTGCGATTGCGGGCGGTTGACCGCGGCGACCCGCCCCCGCAGATCCTCGATCTCGCGGATGCTCGAGCCCTCGCGCACGACCACCAGGCTCGCATAGTTCGCGCCGGTGCAGCCGGGCGCCCGATAGCGAGGCGTCGCGACGAGGCGCAGCGCGCCCGCGAACCGACCCTTGAGATCGGCGCCGCAGCACTGGCTGAGCAAGAGCTCCGGAGCTGCCCAGATCCGCCCCGCGGGCCGCTCCTGGCAGAGCGCCGCCGGCACCTCGGCGACCCCCGCCCGCCGCAGATGGCGCGCGATCCCGGCCCAGAGCGCCGCGTGCGCGCCTCGCAGCTCGCAAAGATCGTACATCGGCAGGCTGGCGAGGACCATCAGGAGTAGAATCCGCAGCGGCGCTGAAATCTAGGCGGCCGCAGCGGGCGCCGCAATTCCCGCCGGCGCCAGATCCGGGTTTCCAGCTTGTTAACCGGGATCGGCTAGCGATCTTCCGGCCGCCCTATCCCGGTGCTACATCTGACCGCCACGCGAATCCTGGGATCTCGAGCATGACCGTCGCCGCCGCCGTGACCACCTTCAACCGCCTGGAGTCGCTCAAGCGCTGCATCGCGGCGATCCGGGCCCAGGATCGGCCGGTCGACCAGATCATCGTGGTCAACGACCAGAGCACCGATGGCACGAAAGAGTGGCTGGACAGCCAGCCCGATCTGATCGCGATCCATCAGCCGGGCAATTTCGGCTGCGCCTGCAGCTTCCGGACCGTGCTCGAGGCGGCTTACCAGCGCGGCCACGACTTCGCCTGGGCGATGGACGACGACGTCTTCCCCGAGCCCTCCTCGCTCCGGATCCTGCTCGAGACCGCGGCCGACCTGCAGTGGCAGGGGGTCAGGGTCGGCGGCCTCACCGCCTATCAGGCGCAGTGGGACGAGGGCGCGACCTGGCTGCCCTGGCGCCTGCCGACCACGCTCGCGCGCGCCTTCCGCTACCGCTATCTGAGCCCGGAGGTCGGGATCGAGCGGGGCAAAGGCGAGCCCATGGAGATCGACCTCTACCCGTTCATCAGCACGCTGTTCACGCGCGAGGCCATGGCCGCCTGCGGCTTTCCCAACCAGGATTTCTTCTATTATGGCGAGGACACTGATTACGCCTTCCGCCTCGCCGAGAAGGGCTTCAGGAGCTATATCGTGCCCCGCTGCGTGGTCGAGCACGCGGGCGGCGGCTTCATGGCGCCGGCGCTCCTGCCGGTCTCGGCCAACTGGCGCTACTACTACATGTACCGCAACCAGCTGGCGCTCGTGCGCATGTACGGCGGCCGGCTCGGCCCGCTCAAGCGGCTGGCCTGCCAGATCCGGATCCTGATGGGCCTCGCCAAGAGGCTGGTCATGGAAAGCCGGCGCCGCAACTTCGGCGCCTGCCGCCTGGCGCTGCGCGGCGCCGCCGACGCCTTCCTCGGCCGCATGGGCAAGCGGGTCGCCCCCGGCGCGACCGGCTGATCCGCGGCCGGACTTTCCGCAACGCGGAAGTTCCGGAGAGCTCGACGAACGGTTGCCAACCGCGGCCGCGCGGTCGATCATGTCGGTCAAGCGGCAAATCGCGAATGGCGGCGGGAGGCGAAGCTCATGTCCTTGCAGACAGAGGCGGATGCGCTGCTGCGGCAGGCGGCGGCGAACGGCGACGTGCCGGGGGTCGTGGCGCTTGCCACGGATAGCAACGGCACCATCTACGAAGGCGGCTTCGGCGAGCGACTGCAGGGCGGCGGCGCCGCGATGACGGCCGACACGGTCGTCTGGATCGCCTCGATGACCAAGGCGATCACCGCGACCGCGGCGATGCAGCTGGTCGAGCAGGGGCGGCTGCATCTCGATCGCCCGGCGCAGGACGTCGCGCCGGCGCTGGCCGAGGCCCGCGTGCTGGACCGCTTCGACGATGCCGGCAGGCCGGTCACGCGGCCACCGGCGCGGCCGGTCACGCTCCGTCATCTGCTGACCCACACCGCCGGTTTTTCGTACGAATTCTGGCAGCAGCCGATCATCCGGTACCAGGAGGCGACCGGCACCCCCGGCATCGTCACCTGCGAGGACCGGGCGCTGACGACGCCGCTGCTGTTCGACCCCGGCGAGCGCTGGGAATACGGCATCAGCATCGACTGGGCCGGCAAGATGGTCGAGGCGGCGAGCGGCCAGAAGCTTGGCGCATACCTCCAGAGGAACCTGTTCGAGCCGCTCGGCATGCGCGATACCGGGTTCCGGATCACCGACGACATGCGCAGGCGGCTGGCCAAGATCCATCAGCGCGGCGGCGACGGCCGCTTCGAGCCCCAGCTCGAGCTCGAGATTCCTCAGGATCCCGAGTTCGAGATGGGCGGCGGCGGGCTCTACGGCACGATCCAGGACTATGCGAAGTTCGTCCGCATGATCCTCAATCGGGGCCGGGCCGACGGCCAGCAGCTGCTCAAGCCGGAGACCGTCCAGATGATGTCGACGAACCAGATGGGCGCCTGCCGGGTCGGCATGCTCAAGACCGCGATGCCGCCGCTTTCCAACGACGCCGAGTTCTTCCCGGGCATGCCCAAGACCTGGGGGTTCAGCTTCATGATCAACACGGAGCGGGCGCCGACCGGGCGCAACCCCGGCAGCCTCGCCTGGGCCGGGCTTGCCAACTCCTATTTCTGGATCGATCCGGCCGCCGGCATCGGCGGCGTCTACGCTACGCAGGTGTTGCCGTTCGCCGACAAGAAGGCGCTGCCGCTGTTCCTCGCGTTCGAGAAGACGGTCTACGACCAGCTGAGCTGAAGCTCCTGCCGAACGGCCGGCGGGAGCAGCCGGCGAACTCCTTGAGCGCCGGGATCAGATCTCGACCTGGCTGCCGACCTCGACGACACGGTCGGGCGGCAGCCCGAAGAAGCGGGTGGCATCCAGCGCCGCGTTCGCCATCTGGATGAAGATCCGCTCGCGCCAGGGCTCGAGGTCGGGGTGGTCCGACGGAACCAGGCTCTCGCGGCTGAGGAAGAACGAGGTGTCCATCAGCGTCGGCTCCGGCGGGCCGAGCTGACAGGACCTGAGCGCGGCGACCACGTCGGGCCGCTCCATGAAGCCGCAGCGGACGATGACGCGGTGGAAGTTGGCGGGCAGGTGCTCGACCTGCAGCCGCTCCGCGGCGGGCACGCGCGGCACGTCCTCGGTCTCGACCTTGAGGATCACGACCCGCTCGTGCAGGACCTTGTTGTGCTTGAGGTTGTGCAGCAGCGCGCGTGGCACGCTGGCAGGATTGGCGGTCAGGAACACCGCGGTCCCGGGTACGCGGTCGGTCGGCCGGCGCGACAGCGTGGCCAGAAAGGCGGGCAGCGAGGGCGCGCCCCGGTACAGGCGCTCGAACATCGCCTCGCGTCCCCGGCGCCAGGTCGACATCAGCAGGAACACCGCGCCGCCGAGAACGATCGGGAACCAGCCGCCGGCGAAGACCTTGAGCGAATTGGAGAACAGGAAGGCAAGATCAACCGCGAGGAAGGCGCCGAACAGGGCCAGGACCAGCGGGCGCGGCCAGCCCCAGCGGCTGTGTGCGACGATACCGGCCAGCACCGAGGTGATCGCCATCGTGGCGCTGACCGCGATCCCGTAGGCGGCGGCGAGATTGCTGGAGGACTGGAAGCCCAGGACCAGCAGCACGACGCCGACCAGCAGCAGCCGGTTGATCACGGGCACATAGATCTGCCCCATGGTCTGGGCCGAGGTGTGGCGGACGTCGAGACGCGGCAGATGGCCGAGCTGCACCGCCTGCCAGGTAATCGAGAACGCACCCGAGATCACCGCCTGCGAGGCGATCACCGTGGCTGCGGTCGCGAGCAGGACCATCGGGTAGAGCGCCCAGCCCGGCGCCAGCAGGTAGAACGGATTGGCGATCGCGGCCGGGTGGGCGAGCAGCAGGGCGCCCTGGCCGAAATAGTTGAGCACGAGCGCGGGCAGGACGAGGCCGAACCACGCGATCCGGATCGGCAGCCGGCCGAAATGGCCCATGTCGGCGTAGAGCGCCTCGGCGCCGGTAACCGCAAGGAATACCGCCCCCAGCGTGACGAAGGTCGGCCCCGGCTCGGCCGCGAACAGCGCGAACGCATAGGCCGGATCGAGCGCTCTCAACACGTGCGGCGCCTGGACGATCTGGGCACAGCCAAGCGCGCCGAGCACCACGAACCAGAGGCAGACGACCGGCCCGAACAGCCAGCCGATCCGGCCGGTGCCGCGGCGTTGAATCATGAACAGCGCGACCAGAATGCCAAGCGCGATCGGCACCACGTACTCATCGAGCGCCGGGGCCGCGATCTCGAGACCCTCGACGGCGCTCAGCACCGAGATCGCGGGCGTGATCAGACCGTCGCCGTAGAACAGGGCGGCGCCGGCCATGGCGAGCAACAGCACCGCCGAGCGGCCCGGCCACACGTCGCGGGGCACGAGGGAGGAGAGCACGAGGATGCCGCCCTCGCCGCGATTGTCGGCGCGCAGGATCACGGCCACATATTTGAGCGTCACGACCAGGACCAGCGCCCAGAAGATCAACGAGAGGACGCCGAGCACGCCGGCTTCGGTCAGCGGCATGGCGCCGATGTCGCCGAACGCCTCGCGCATCGCGTAGAGCGGACTGGTGCCGATGTCGCCATAGACGATGCCGATCGCGGCCAGCGTCAATGCGGAGAGCGGCGCCTTCTCCGACAAGGGCGTCGCGCTGCTGGCCTGGGCCGGGACGGCATGGGCCGAGATCTGCACGACCGGATCTGGCGTCGCCCTCTTGGTGCGGCGGTAGCCGACGCCGGGTCGCGGTAGAGACATTCGGATCGATGGCATGGGGATCGTTCCTGAGGACGAAAGCACCCGTGCAAGGGCGAGGCCCGCTCGTGCGGCCGACGCGCACGATCAGTGCTGCTCAGTCGCTGGCGGTCAGACGGGAGGACCGGTCGGTGTCCGCGCGGTGCCGATGGCGCTCCGCTCGAACGGCGGACGGCCCTCGCCGATCATGGCGGCGGCGTTCGGCGCGGCGCGCGGCCCACTGGTCGTGACGCGGTGCCCCGACGGCCTGGCTGCGAGCGCGAGCGCCGCTTCGAGTGACGACATGGGCGTCGGCAGGCTGAGCGTCGACGTTCCGGCATCGGCGGGGTCCTGGGTCACGAACGCACCGACGATCGGTCCGATCCCGGCCGCGGCGTCGGCGGGCAGGCCGCGGGCCGATGGAGCGATCGCCAGGACAGCGGCGAGCCACGCCGTCAGGAAAGCGCACAGTTGCCAGGACCGAGGCTTGCGCCGGCGGACGAGCACCCGACCACCCCCTGCGCCGCGGCCCGACCCGAGGCGGACCAGGGCCACGCGACGGCGACCCGGCAGGATGATACCGGCCCGGAGTGACGTCAAGGCGACCACAGCGGCTGCTCGCCAGCCGTCAGGCGTGGCCCAGCTCCTTGCGCACGATCATGGCGCCCTCGGCCAGCGCCTTCAGCTTCATCCGCGCGACGATCCGGGCCAGCGGCTTCATGCCGCAGTCGGTGGTCAGATAGACCCGCTCGGGCGGCACGACCTCGATCACCTTGCGGATCCGGGCCGCGACCTCCTCGGGCGTCTCGATCATGCTGGTGCGCACGTCGATCACGCCGATCGCGACCTCCTTGTCCTTAGGCAGATCCTTGAGCGCCTCGATGTCGACCATGTCCCGGTTGGCGAAATCGAGCACGAACTGGTCGATCGGCAGGTCGTAGAAATGCGGCAGCACGGCCTCATAGCCGGCCGGAAACAGGCCGGCCAGCCGGTTGCCCCAGGCGTTGCCGTAGCAGAAATGCCAGGCGATCTTGGCATCGACGCCCTCGATGCACTGGCGCACCACGTCGCCAATCCACCGGTAGTCGTCGGCGTTCTTGGTGAACAACGGCAGCCAGGCGCCGAGATCCTCGTACTGCAGGAAATCGGCGCCGGCGGCGGCGAGCGCGTTCATCTCGGCGTTGAAGACCGGTGCCAGCGCGTAGGACAGTTCGCGCGGGTCCTTGTAGTGCTTGAAGTAGACGTGCCAGGCGAGGTTGACCGGGCCGGCGCCGACCGAGACCTTGAGCGGCCGGGTCGCATAGCGCCGGGCGAGCTTGTAGAAGTCGACCAGCCGGAGCGGCGCCTTGCCCTGCACCGGGCCGCTGTTGACGACGCCGCCCCAGTCCGAGAGCAGCAGGATCTCCTTGGTCATGGTCGCGGCGTCGACCGCCGCCGGGTGCTCCTCCTTGGCCGGATCGAAGCCCGGGATCCGCTCGTACATGTACCAGCAGAACGAGCCGATCGAGCCGACGTAGTCGTCGAAGTACATCTGGCCGTCGCAGACGATGTCGAGCCCGGCCTCCTCCTGGTCCTGGATGATCACCCGGGTGGCATCGACATAGGCCTCCTCGTGCGGCTCGTGCTTGAAGGCGACCCGCGGATCACGGCCGAGCAGCTGGTAGGTGAACCAGTGCGGCCGCGGGTACGAGCCGACCATCGTGGTCGGCAGAATCACATCGACGATCTTGCGCATCCCGTTCGCCTCCCTTTTTCTCCCTCGTCGCCGGTCCCTGCCCGGTCGCGGCAAGCCTAGCACCGCCCGGCGCGACCGCCTACGTCGGCAAACCACCACCGTGCTCAACGGCCCGCTTCTCGTATGTTAGACTAGAGTCAGACACACAGCAGCATACCCGCAGCGAGACCAGGATGGCAGAGCCTGCCGAGAAGCGTTGGACGATCGAGGAGTTCTTCGCCTGGAACGACGGTACCGACCGCCGCTACGAGCTGGTCGACGGCAATCTCCTCGCAATGGCGCCGGCGAGCGAGGCGCACGGCACGATCGTCGCCAATCTC
>DATAOG010000372.1:0-6760 GCA_036265855.1 Geminicoccaceae bacterium
GATGGTCATGGCGCGCGGCGAGCTGATCGCGGACGGGCCGCCCGGGACGGTGCTCGCCGACCCGGCGGTGGTGGCCGCCTATACGGGCGCGTAGGGGCAGGATGACAGCGGCGTCCGAGCCCCGGCCCGTTCTCGACGCCCGATCTCTGGTCGCCGGCTATCAGCGGGACGTCAACATCCTGACCGGCGTCTCGGTCCGGGCCTGGGCCGGGCGGATCGCCTGCGTGCTCGGCCCGAACGGCACCGGCAAGTCGACCCTGCTCAAGACGATCTTCGGCTTCCTGCGTCCGGTCGAGGGCAGGGTGGTCTATCGGGGCGCCGACATCACCGGGCTCGCGCCGCACCGCATGCTGGCACAGGGGATCACCTATCTGCCTCAGCATCCGAGCCTGTTTGCGTATCTCTCGGTCGAGGTCAACCTGCGGCTCGGGCTCTGGCACGCGCCCTCAGGAGCGCAGGATTCGGCCGCGCGGATCGAGCGCGCCTATGAGCGCTTCCCGGTGCTGCGCGACAAGCGCCGCCAGCCGGCCGGGCAGCTCTCGGGCGGCCAGCAGCGCCAGCTCGAGATCGCCCGCGCCCACCTCACCGACCCCGAGCTCTACCTGATCGACGAGCCGACCGCGGGCGTCGATCCGATCACGAGCGCCGACGTCTACCGCGTCATCGAGCAGCTGGCGCACGACGAGGGCAGGGCGGTTCTTCTGGTCGATCAGGACATCAGGCGGGCGCTCGCCGTGGCCGACCACGTCTACGTGATCCGCAACGGCGCGCTCTTTGCCGAAGGTCCGCGCGAGGATTTCGGCGGCGACACGGCGGCGCTCGTCTCGCACTGGCTGAGTGCCAGCGGCGGTTCCTGAGCGCTGGTCCACGGACAAGGCGTCTGCGGCAGTACCCTGCATTGCTCTTGCGGGTCGGGTCTGCTAACCCGCGGCGCGCGAGGGCTCTCTCTGGAGGTGCGATGTTCGGCATGAGCGACGAGGCCAGGCGGTTCGCGGTGCTGCTCGCGACCGCGGCGCTGCCGCGCGGGCTGCGGATCAGGAGCCGCCGGCATCTCCTGGCGCGCCAGGAGCTCGCCAAGGCGCTGCGCACCGATCTTCTGATCATCGGCCATCCCAAGAGCGGCAACACCTGGCTCAAGGTCATGCTGTCGCGGCTCTATCAGGTCCGCCACGGCCTGCCCGCCTCGCTGATCGTGACCTCCGACGAGCTGGCAAGACGCTATCCGGGGATCCCGCGGATCACCGCGACCAATGGCCACTACAGCTACGAGGGCGTGGTCGGCGCGGCGCTCGCCCGGGGCGCGCCCGATTCGCCGCTCCGGCGAAAGCCGATCCTGCTGCTGGCGCGGCACCCTTGCGACATCGCGGTGTCCTGGTACTTCCAGTTCACCAAACGCCAGTCCGCGGCCAAGCAGGAGCTGATCAACGCCTGGATCGAGCACCCGATCGACCGCAACACGATCGGCATGTGGGAGTTCGTACGGCACAGCGACATCGGGCTCGTGAGCCTGATCGATTATCTGAACCGCTGGCACCGAAACCTCGCCGATCTGCCGATGGCGCTGATGGTCCGCTACGAGGACCTGCGCGCCGATCCGGCCAACGAGCTTCGCCGGATCACCGGTCTGATCGGAGAAAAATTCAGCGACCAGGAGATTGGCGAGGCGGTCGAGTTTGGCGCTTTCGACAACCTTCGCCAGCTCGAGAGCAAGGGCTTCTTCCGCCAGGGCGGGCTCAGGCTGCGCAACCCCAACGACCCCGAGAGCTTCAAGGTCCGCCGGGCCAAGGTCGGCGGCTATCGCGACTATTTCACCGACCAGCAGGCGGCCGAGCTCGAAGCGCTGGTCGCGGAGCGGCTGTCGCCGGCCTTCGGTTATGCGCCGATCGCCGCAGCCGCCGCCCGGATCGCGGTCTGAACTCGGGCGGACGGGCGCCGGCCAGCCGCCGTCGGAGCCATGGACCCGCCGCGGACCTGGCTGCTGCTCGGCGACAAGCGCGGCGACAACGCCCAGGTCGAGGCGATCGCGCAGGCGCTCGGCTGGCCCTGCGAGCGCAAATTCCTGCAGATGCGCGAGCCCTGGACGGTCGCCAAGCCCAGGGTCAAGGCCTCGCTGCACCATATCGATCTTGATCGCTCCGAGCCGCTGGCCCCGCCCTGGCCGGACCTGGTGCTGACGATCGGCCGCCGGCCGTCGATGGCAGCGCTCTGGGTCGCCGAGCAGGCGCGCGGATGCACGCGGCTGGTCCTGGTTGGCAAGCCCTCGGGCATGGCGGAGCGCTTCGATCTGGTGATCACGAGCGCTGAGAACCAGATGCCGCCGCTCACGAACCTCCTGCCGATCAGCCTGCCGCTGATGCGGGTCGACGTCGCGGCGATCGAGGCCGCCGCCCGGGCCTGGGCCGCCCGGCTTGGTGACCTGCCGCGGCCGCTCGTGGGCTTCCTGATCGGCGGCCCGACCGGACCGTTCGTCTACGGCGCGGGCGTGGTCCGGCGCCTGGTCGAGCGCGCCGTCGCGGTCGCGGGAGCGGGCGGCACGCCCTACCTCACCACGAGCCGCCGGACCCCGCCCGCGGTCGTCGCGGCGCTCGCCAATCAGCTGCCGGCCGGCGCCAGGCTGTTCCGTTGGCAGCCGGACGCCGAGGACAACCCCTACCTCGGCCTGCTCGGGCTTGCGGACGGTTTCGTCGTGACCGGCGACAGCATCTCGATGATGGTCGAGGTGGTCCGGCTGCGCCGCCCGCTCGCGATCTTCGAATTACCGACCAGCGCGGCCGGCAGCCTCGACCGGCTGCGCCGCTCGTTCGCGCGCCTGGTGTTCGAGCCGGCGGCGCGGGCGCCTGCCGGCAGCTGGCCAAGGCGGCTGGCGCTGGCGCTCTACGATCTGGGCCTGATCGGCTACACCCGCGACTTCGAGGCGTTCCACGCGATGCTGTTCGAGCGTGGCCTGGCCGTGCCCGCCGGCCGGCCGCTCACGGCACCATCCGGCGAGGTGCCGGACGATCTCGGTCGCGTCGTCGCGCGCATCAAAGCGGTGGCGGGCGCGGCTCAGGCGGAGCGCTCCACGGCTTCCGCGACCCCGTAGCCGAACAGCGGCAGCGGCCGGGCGGCAAGCATCGCATCGATCGCGGCGCTCTCCCGGTCATCGAAATAGTCGCGCCAGCCGCCGACCTTGGCGCGCCGCACCTTGTAGGAATCCGGATTGGCGCGGTCGCCGGGCCGCAGCCGGATGCCGCTCAGCCAGAACACGTCCTTCTGCTCGAGCTGCTTCATATTGTCGTAGGCGGCGTACGCGACCGCGCTCTCGATCTGCTCGGGCGTGCCCGGCGTGCCGAGGAACGCGAGCACGCGGCCGAGCGCGCCCGCGGGATCCGCGCGCATGTCCTCGTAGCGCACGATGATCGAGGCCCTGACCTTCGGCAGCTCGCGCTCCCAGATCTCGAAGAAGTCGAGGATCGCGGGCAGGCCCGCCCCCTCGCCGATCACGAAATCGAAGATCGGCACCTCGGCGCCGTGCGGCGGATAGTCGTTCAGCAATTTCTTCACCGGCCGCATCCGGAACTTCCATTGGAAATACTGGGAGACGGCGACGTCGCGCGGGTCGCGCACGAGCATGATCACCTGCTTGTCGTAGAAGGCCCGCTTGGTCGCCCAATCGCCGGTGTAGTCGCGCAGATAATTGCTGTGGGTGAAGAACAGCGGCGGGATCGCGGGGTTGGCCCGGTGCAGGTTGTCGAACTCGAGCATCCGGCCCTCGGCGATGCCGTAGGCGAGCTGGTAGAAGCGCGAGATCATCAGGCGCAGCCAGGTCCGGCCGCTCTTGCCCCAGGACATCAGCACGTAGTCGGTCCGGGCGAGCTTGCGGGCCTCCTCGCGGCCGCGCAGCCAGCGGTCGACCGCCTTGCGCCGCCGCGGCGGCAGGAAACGGAGCGAGGCCATCAGCGCCTCCCGCGCCGCCTCCCGCCAGACTGCATCCATCGATCGAGATCTCCCGGCCAGCCGCCGCGGACCTGCGGCGATCCGGGTATAGCAACTTCGGCGTGATCCTGCTAATGCTCGCGCCCGCCTGCAGCAGACAACCCGCCGGACCTTAGGAGATTCGATGGTGGCACATGCGAGCGCAACCGCAGTCCGGCCGGCGCGGCCAGCGCCGTTCGCCGGCCCGCTGTTCAACTGGTCGGCCTTCGATGCCGCGCCGCTGGTCCGCGAGCCGTTCGACTTCCTGATCGTGCCGGGTTTCATCGGCCCCGCAGCACTCGAGGCGCTGAACCGCGATTTCCCGGCGATCGAGGGTCCGGGCAACGCGGCGCCCGAGGAGCTGGACTACGGGCCGGCCTTTGCCGCGCTGCTGGACGAGCTCGATGGCGATGCGCTTCGGGACCGGTTCGCGGCCAAGTTCAGGCTCGACCTCGAGGGCGCCGAGGCGACGATTGCCGTGCGCCGGCATTGCGAGGCGACCGATGGTCACATCCACACCGACCATCGAGCCAAGCTGATCACGGTCTTGCTCTATTTCAACGAGGACTGGCCGCACGAGGGCGGCCGGCTGCGGATGCTACGCTCGGCGAGCGACCTCGACGACTATGCCGCCGAGGTCGTGCCGGCCGGCGGCAATTTGCTCGCGTTCCGGCGCAGCGACAATTCGTTCCATGGCCACAAGCGCTTCGTCGGCGAACGCCGGATCCTGCAGCTGAGCTTCGCCCGGCCGAGCATGCTGGTCGATGCCCAGCGGCGGATCGGCCGGCTGACCAAGCCGATCAGGCGCCTGCTCAACCTGAGCTGACTACTTCGACCATTCGCAACTGGAATCGGCGGACCGATGACGAGCTGCGTCTTCATTCATACCAATGATCGCCAGATGATCGGCGCGCTGGTCTCGCAGCACTCGATCCGGCGCAGCAGCGCGCACAACGACGCGTTCGAGGTGCGCCTGATCGACACCAAGGACCATGCATTCCTGGCGGCGCGCGAGGGTCAGCTCTATCTGCGCGACGGGCTGAAGCGGGTCTGGCTGAACGACGATCTGCAGTCGTTCACGCCGCTCCGGTTCGCGCCGCCCGAGCTGATGGGCTATCAGGGCCGCGCGATCGTGATCGACCCCGACGTGTTCGCGGTCGCCGACATCTGGGAGCTCCTGACCCGCGACATGGCCGGCAAGGCGATCCTCTGCCGGACCCACAGCGGCATCAAGCGCACGGTCCGGGGCAGCTACGCGAGCTCGGTCATGCTGCTCGACTGCGCGAAGCTGACCCACTGGCGGGTAGAAAAACAGTTCGGCGAGCTGTTCACGTTCGAGCGCGACTACACGCCCTGGGTCGGGCTGCACGACGAGGACCCAGAGACGATCGGCACGTTCGAGCCGGAGTGGAACGACTTCGACCGGCTGACCGAGCACACGAAGCTCTTGCACAATACCCGGCGCAAGACCCAGCCCTGGAAGACCGGCCTGCCGGTCGACTTCCGCCCGACCGAGCATTTTCCGGCGTTCCCGCCGTTCGGCTGGCTGATGACCGCGCGCCGCAAGCTGTTCGGCGAGTACGCGCTGCTCGGGCATTACAATCGGCATCCGGACCAGCGCCAGGAGGCGCTGTTCTTCGGCCTCTTGCGCGAGTGCCTCGAGCAGGGGGCGATCGGCGAGGACCTGCTGCGCGGCGCGATGCGCGCCAGCCACATCCGCCACGACGCGCTCGAGCGCGTCGCCGAGGCGCCGGCGGTCGACGACCTGCTGGCGGGGCTCCAGGTCGCGCGGGCGGCCTGAGAGCGCGGTCGCCGCGAGACGCTGCGGACGGACGCTTCAAAGATGGGCTTCGATGATCGCCGGCCGCCCCGGGTCTGGGCGGTGATGTGCTACCGGGCCGGCGAGAACTCGCAGATCCGCGCGCTCGCCGACGCGCTCGGCTGGCCCTACGAGGAGAAGCGGCTGCATTACCGCTGGTGGGGCTACCTCGCGGACGTCTGGCGCGGCATCAAGCTCACCGGTATCGACCGTGCCCGCTCCAGCCCGCTCGAGCCGCCCTGGCCCGATCTGATCATCTCCGCGGCGATGCGCAACGAGCCCGTCTGCCGCTGGATCCGGCGCGCCTCCGGCGGCCGCGCGCGCTACGTCCACCTCGGCAAGCCCTGGGCGGCGGTCTCGAGCTTCGATCTGGTGATCACGGTGCCGGAGTATCCGGTGCCGGACCGGCCGAACGTGCTGCGCAACAGCTTCAGCCTGCATCGCGTCGACGACGACCGGCTCGCCGAGGCGGCGCTGACCTTTGGGCGGCGGCTTGCGGACCTGCCGCGGCCCTACGTCGCGGTCCTGATGGGTGGCTACAGCGGCCGCTACGCCTTGGATCGCGAGCGGGCGGAGCGCCTCGCGCGGGAGGCGAGCTCGCTGGTCAGGGCGCGCGGCGGGTCGCTGCTGATCACGACCAGCTCGCGCACCGCGCCGGCGGCGGTCGACACCCTGGAACGGGCCCTCAAAGTGCCTTACCAGCTGTTCCGGTGGACCCGGGAAGCCACCGACAATCCTTACTTCGGTTATCTGGCGCTCGCCGATGCGATCGTCGTCACCTGCGAGAGCGCGACCATGCTGGCCGAGGCCTGCGCCACGCGCAAACCGGTCTACATGTTCGACCTCGAGCGCGACCAGGAGCCCGGGCCGGCCGAATCCTGGCAAGCCCGGTTGCGGCGCCATGCCAGGCGTTGCAACCTGCAGCGGCTGAAAGCGTGGCTCTACCGGGAGGTCTTCCTGCGCCTCGCCCCGGCCAAGATCACGCGC
>DATAOG010000373.1:0-1731 GCA_036265855.1 Geminicoccaceae bacterium
CAGGATGCCAATGTGAAGGCCAATGAACATTATGTCATAATTTCAGGCGGACTTGCCGAGCATCGCGGCCTTGAGCAGCGGCAGGTTGTGCCGGAACATGTCGAGGTAGGTCGGCGCCGGTCCGTCCGGCGGCGAGAGCGCGTCCGCATACAGCGTGCCGCCGACCACGGCACCGGTCTCGCGCCCGATCTGCTCGACCAGGCGCGGGCTGAGCGCGTTCTCGAAGAACAGGACCTTGATGTGCTCGCTGCGGATCTGGTCGATCAGCTTCTTCAGGTCGGCGGCCGAGGGCTCGGCATCCTCGCTGATTCCTTGA
Organism: Geminicoccaceae bacterium; assembly: GCA_036265855.1. Lineage (GTDB taxonomy): Bacteria > Pseudomonadota > Alphaproteobacteria > Geminicoccales > Geminicoccaceae > DATAOG01. The sequence continues at coordinate 317 of DATAOG010000373.1, forward strand.
GGGGCCACGAACTCGACGCCGTAGGTCTGGCCGAAATAACCGAAGCCGTCATGCGAGCTCACGACCTTGCGGCGCTCGGGCGGCACCTCCGCAATCTCGGAGCGGATATGGCTGTCCATGGCGTCGATCGCGGTCAGATAGCTTTTGCCGGCGGCCTGATAGTCGGCGGCGTGAGCGGGGTCCACCCCGGCCAGCGCCGACTCGATGTTGACCACGTAGCGATGGCCGTTCTTAAGATCCTGCCAGGCGTGCGGATCGGTCACGGTCCTGCCGCCCTCGTCGATGTAGCGGGGGTTAACGCCCTGGCTCGCGACCACGATCGCCCCGCGGTAGCCGGAGGCCTGAACCAGCCGGTCCATCCAGCCTTCGAGGCCTAGACCGTTGACCACGACCAGGTCGGCCGCGCTCAGCGCCTTGGCGTCGGCGGGCGTCGGCTCGTAGGCGTGGGCGTCGCCGTCCGGTCCGACCAGCGTGGTGACCGCGACATCCGGCCCGCCGACCTGCCGGACCATGTCGCCGAGAATGGTGATCGTCGCCACGACCTTGAGCTTGCCCGGCGTGGCGGCATGGAGGGGCACCGAGAGGGCGATCAGGCTCGCGCTCGCCAGCGCCGTTCCCAGGAGATTGCGACGATCCATCGGCAACTCCGGTTGGAGGTCGAGGTCAGGCCGCCCGGAGCCGGAGGCCGGAGGTCAAGATGCCGCCGCGCGGCCCCGCCAGCACCGAGGCCGCGTAGATCGCGCTTGCCGTCAGAATGATCGCCGGGCCGGAGGCGAGCGCCGCGTGATAGGAGACGAGCAGACCGATCAGGCCGGAGAGCGATCCGATCGCGCTGCTGGTCAGCGCGAGGCTCCAGACCTCGCGCGCCCAGAAGCGCGCCGCCGCCGCCGGGACCATCATCAGGCCGACCGCCATCAGCGTGCCGAGCGCCTGGAAGCTCGCGACCAGGTTCAAGACCACCAGCACCAGGAAGATGCCGTGGTAGAGCCCGCCGCCGACCCCGACCGCGCGCAGGTACAGAGGATCGAAGCATTCGGTGACCAGGGGCCGGTAGATCAGCGCGAGCGCGACCAGGGTCACGCTGGTCAGAATTCCGACCAGCAGCAGCGCCTGGTCGTCGACCGCGAGCACCGAGCCGAAGAGCACGTTGAGCAGATCGATGTTGCTGCCTCTGAGCGAGACGATCAGGACGCCGAGCGCCAGCGAGGTCAGGTAGAACGCGGCAAAAGCCGCGTCCTCGCGTAGAGGCGTCAGGCGCGTGACCAGGCCCGCGAGCAGGGCGACCGCGAGACCGGCGATCAGGCCGCCAAGACCCATCGCCGTGAGCGACAGCCCGGCGACCAGGAAGCCCACGGCGGCGCCCGGCAGCACGGCGTGCGAGAGCGCATCGCCCATCAGGCTCATGCGCCGCAGCA
>DATAOG010000374.1:0-1935 GCA_036265855.1 Geminicoccaceae bacterium
CCGACCGCGGGCCGGTCCTGGTCGAGGTCAACATCGGCGGCGACTTCAACCTCCCCCAGCTCGCCCATCGCACCGGCCTGATGGACGACCGTTTCCGGACCTTCCTCGCCAGCTGCGCGGCCGCCTCCCGCTGAGCGCAGCGAGGCCCGAGGGATCATTGAGGCGCAGCCGCGCGCGCCCAGTTTCGGCCGAGCTTGACCTTCGACAGCCGCGGCTTCGTTCAGGACCCAGGGCATCCATTCCATTGGTGAGCTGACATCGATCCGGCTTTTCCGGCCGGTTTCGAGCCGCCCTCTGCGCGACCCCGGCAGGCGCACCCCGGGTCGCGCCGATCCCCGGGTTGGTCGAAACATCCTGAACGCGGCGGCGGGCCTCGGCATCCGCATGCCCGATCGCCCGGCCGTCGAGCTGGCATCACCCGAGGTTCGGGACGAGCTCCGCCAGCTTGACCATGGCCATTGCGGTCCTGGTCAGGAGCCCGCTCGGAAGCGCTCCGCCTGCAGGGCGAGCAGACTAAGGCCCGAATCGAGCTCGCTCGCCTGGCGCGTGGCGAGCACGCTTGCAGCTCGGACGAATCGTAGCCCTCGGCCGGTGTCACGGCCGATCTGCTCGGCGACGACCGTCGCCCGCCCCGCCGGGGCTGCGGCCAGGCGGGGGATGACCACACGAGTTCGGCCGAGCCCGCCAATAAGCTGTTAAACCTGTCGCAGGGGCGTGCTATCACGCAGGGCGCGATGGCGGATCGTCTCGATGTGGCGGCGCGCGGCGGGGCAAGGGCCTTGCGCCGGCGCTCGGGGTGCTCCGGCCGTCCGGGCCGCGCGCACGGGCGCGTCGAGGCCGTGGCCGGGCCGCCCTGACCATGCCGGCGGCGCCGCGCCGTGCCGCGCGCCTGATCGCCGGCGTCGACGAGGTCGGCCGCGGTCCGCTCGCCGGCCCGGTCGTGGCGGCAGCCGTGATCCTGCTCGAGCCGCTCGATGGCCTCGCCGATTCCAAGCTGCTGGCGGGCCCGGTGCGCGAGCAGCTGGCGCAGGCGCTGCGCGGCCAGGCCCGGATCGGCATCGGCGCCGCCTCGGTCGCCGAGATCGACCGGCTCAACATCCTCCAGGCGAGCCTGCTCGCGATGCGCCGTGCCGTGCTCCGGCTGGCTTGCCTCGGCTGCCTGCCCGATCTCGCCCTGATCGACGGCAACCGCGCCCCTGAGCTGCCGTGTGCGGCCGAGGCCGTGATCGACGGCGACGCCCTGATTCCGGCGATCAGCGCCGCCTCGATCGTCGCCAAGGTGACCCGCGACCGCCTGATGCAGCGCCTCGCCAGCCGCTACCCGGGCTATGGCTGGGAGACCAACGTCGGCTACGCCACGCTCGCGCACCGCGACGCGATCTGGCGGCTCGGCCCCTGCCGGCACCACCGCCGCACCTTCGCTTCGGTCCAAGGCCGCCTGTTCTAGCTAGGCGGGAGCGCCGCCCCGGCGGGAGATGACTGGGCCTGCACAAGACAGCGGCCGACGCGACGGGCGGAGCAGGGACCGCGACGGGTTCGGCCTGATCGACTCAGGCGCGGGCCGCTGACAGGACGTGCACCGGCGCAGCACGCGGAGCCAGCGCCTCCCGCGACTGCAAGGCTGGGGCAAGACTCATGCCCGCCAGCAGATAGAACGGGATCGCTTCGTAGGGAGTATCGAAGCTCGCCTCGAAATGAGCCATCGCCATCAGCGCGACCCAGAAGACCACCCCGGCCGGTTGGTCGGTGATCCGATAGGATCGCCAAAGAAGCCTGAAGATCGCGAACTGCATCAGGCCGAACAGGACGACCCCGACCCAGCCCGTGTAACCGAGAGCGTAGTAGAAGAGGCTGTGCGGCGTCCGGATCTCGCAGATAGTCAGGCGAGTGCAGCCCGATCCACATCCCGAGGAAGATATAAAGTGTGTAGTAGTT
>DATAOG010000375.1:0-7673 GCA_036265855.1 Geminicoccaceae bacterium
CTTGCCGCCGATCGCGGCCTGGATCGCGACCTGGTACATCTGGCGCGGAATCAGCTCCTTGAGCCGCAGGCACAGCGCCCGGCCGCGCGCCTCGGCCATGCTCCGGTGCACGATCAGCGCCAGCGAATCGACCGGGTCGCCGTTGATCAGCACCGACAGCTTGACCAGCTCGGAGGGCGCATAGCCGTCGAGCTGGTAGTCGAAGCTGGCATAGCCTCGCGAATAGGACTTGAGCCGGTCGTGAAAGTCGTAGACGACCTCGTTCAGCGGCAGCCGGTAAACCAGCATCGCGCGCTGGCCGACATAGGTGAGCTCGACCTGCTCGCCGCGTTTTTCCGTACAGAGCGCGAGCACGGGCCCCAGATGCTCGTCCGGGAGCATGATCGTGGCCTTGATCCAGGGCTCCTCGATGTGGTCGATCTGGGTCGGATCGGGCATGTCGGCGGGGTTGTGCAACTCCAGCTGGGAGCCGTCGGTCTTGTGCACCCGGTAGACGACCGAAGGTGCGGTCAGCACGAGGTCGAGATCGAACTCCCGCGCAAGCCGCTCCTGGACGATCTCGAGGTGCAAGAGCCCGAGAAAACCGCAGCGGAAGCCGAAGCCGAGAGCGCTCGAGTGCTCGGGCACGAACTCGAAGCTCGCATCGTTCAGACGCAGCTTGCCCAAGGAATCGCGCAGATCCTCGAAATCGGCGGCGTCGGTCGGGAACATGCCGCAGAACACGACCGGCTGCGAAGGCCGGAAGCCCGGCAGAGGCGTCGCCGCCGGCCGGCGGTCGTCGGTGATCGTGTCGCCGACCCGCGTGTCGCCGATGTCCTTGATGCTGGCCGTGATGAAGCCGATCTCGCCGGGGCCCAGCGGCTCCTCGATCGGCGCCGCCTTGGGCGTGAACACGCCGACCCGGTCGACCTGATGGACCGTACGAGTGCCCATCATCCGGATCTTCTGGCCTCTCGACAGCGAGCCGTCCTTGACCCGGGCGAGGATCACGACCCCGAGGTAGGGATCGTACCAGCTGTCGACCAGCAGCGCCTTCAGCGGCCCGTCCGGGTCGCCCTTGGGTGCCGGCAGCCGCTCCACGATCGCCTCCAGGACCTCGTCGACGCCGGCCCCGGTCTTGGCCGAGATCAGCAGCGCCTCGTCGGCATCGAGGCCGATGATGTCCTCGATCTGCTCCTTGACCCGCGCGGGCTCGGCCGCCGGCAGGTCGATCTTGTTGAGCACCGGGATGATCTCGTGGTCGGCATCGATCGCCTGGTAGGCGTTGGCGAGCGTCTGGGCCTCGACGCCCTGGGTCGCGTCGACCAGCAGCAGCGAGCCCTCGCAGGCACGCAAGGACCGGCTGACCTCGTAGGCGAAGTCGACGTGGCCCGGCGTATCGACTAGGTTCAGCTGATAGGTCCGGCCGTCCCTTGCGGTGTAGCTCAGCCGGACGGTCTGCGCCTTGATCGTGATCCCGCGCTCGCGCTCGAGCTCCATGCTGTCGAGCACCTGGCTCTGCATCTCGCGCGCATCGAGCCCGCCGCAGCGCTCGATGATCCGATCGGCGAGCGTGGACTTGCCGTGGTCGATGTGCGCGATGATCGCGAAGTTGCGGATGCGCTGGAGTTCGGTCATGGAATCTCCGGCCGCATCAGATGACCGCTCGTGGACATTTCGATCACCCGAGCTCCTCGATCTCGTCCCCCTCGCGCGGAGGCTCGTCGCCAGTCCGATCCAGCAACTGGAGCGCTTTCGCGACGTCGCCCCGCGCTGCACGCTCCTCGAAAAACTCAGCCGTACGCAACGCCGAGAGCTTCTCAGCGACCGCTACATTGATGAACTGGTTGAGCGTCGTGCCCTCTGCCTTGGCAACACGTTCGGCCTCGCTCTTCAACGAGGCCTGCAGCCTGAGGGCATAGTTCGCCTTGGTCATACCCTTGCCTCCAACCACTCGCGCCACGCGGGTCCCGGCCGGCGGACGCGAAATGCGAAGCGCTCCGTGCCCGCAAAGTCGCGCTCATTGAACGTGAGAAGCAGATCGGCCTGGCCGTTGACCGCTGTCTCGAGGACGAGTTCGTCGTTCGGATCGCGCAGCATCGGTCGCCAGAGATACGAAATGATCACCGGGCTTCCGATCACGGCGATCGCATCCAGCAGCGCGGCCAGCTCCACCGTGGTCAAGAAGCTGGTCGCGCGCTGCTCGGGTCGCAGCAGGACCCACTCGTAGTGCAGCATCAAAGGTACGGACACCAGGATCTGCGCCTCGCCACGAAGGACGGCACGTAGCCATGCCGCTGAGGCGCCTCGACGACTTCGAACCGCGGCAACCAGAACATCCCCGTCGAGCACGACCCGCATATCGCAGGGAACATAAGATGTAGGTGCACGGGCCACAAGGTCCGCGCCTTCGACGGCTGCCGCGGAGAGCTCAGGCGGTCAGCTCCGCAGAGTCGCGCCGGTCGCCTTGGCCGCAGCCGCGACGATCCTCTTGGCTGCGGCCTCGATCTCGGCCTCGGTCAGCGTGTGGTCCTGCGCCTGGAGCCGGACCGCGACCGCGAGCGACTTCATGCCGTCGCCGACCCCCTGCCCCTCGTAGACGTCGAACAGCGTGACCTCGCGGATCAGGCTCTTGTCGGCGCCGCGGATCGCGCTCAGCAGGCTCTCGGCCGCGACCTCCGCGGCAACCACGAGCGCGAAGTCGCGGTCGACCGGCGGGAACGGCGACGCCTTCAGCGGCGTTCGCGAGCGGCCGGGCTTGGCCTTGGGCCTGGGCAGCCGGTCCAGGAACACCTCGAAGCCGACGGCGCGGCCGGTGATGTCGAGGTCGCGCGCGATCGCGGGGTGCAGCTCGCCGAACTCCGCAAGGATGGTCTGGGGCCCGAGCATCAGGCGGCCGCGCCGGCCGGGGTGATAGTGCCCGGGCCCGTCGGCGATCACCCGGACCGCATCGGCGTTGAGCTTGCAGCTCGCGAGCAGCGCCAGCGCGTCCGCCCGGGCATCGAACACGTCGACCGGCCGCGGCGGCTCGGCCCAGTGCCGGCCGTGGTTCTGACCGACCCGGATGCCGGCCGCGACCACCTCCTGCTCGCCCGGCTCGGCGCCGAAGAACCGCGGGCCAACCTCGAACAGGCCGGCGTTCGCCTGGCCGCGGCTCTGGTTGCGGGCGGCGGCGCTCAAAAGGTGCGGCAGCAGGCTCGGGCGCAGCACCGACAGTTCGGCATTGATCGGGTTGCGCAGCCGGATGCCCTGGCCGCCGAAGCGGCGCGCCAGCTCCGGCTCGACGAACGACCAGGTGACCGCCTCGGCCAGACCGCGCGCGGCGAGCGCCCGGCGCACGCTCGCGCGCTGCCGCTGCTCGGGGCTCAGCGCCGGATGGCCGATCGCCTCGGTCCGGCGCACCGGCATCGGCGGCACCCGGTCGTAGCCGTGCAGCCGCACCAGCTCCTCGACCACGTCCGCCTCCATCGTGACGTCGTGGCGCCAGGACGGCGGCCACAGCTGCAAGACGCCGTCCTCGACCCACTCGGCGCCGAACCCGAGCGAGCGCATGTGCTGCTCGATCACCGCCCCGTGCAACGCGATCCCTGACAGCCGCTCGAGCTGCTGCATCCGGAACCGGAACGGCGGCCGCGCCGGCGGCACCGAGCCGGCGACGATCGGCCGGCCGGCGCTGCCGCCGCAGAGCCCCTGGATCAGCCGGGTCGCGTACTCCATCCCGGGCAGGACCATGCCGGGATCGACGCCGCGCTCGAAGCGGGTGCGCGCGTCGCTCTCGATCCCGAGCCGCCGCCCGGTGCTTGCGGTCCTGAGCGGGTCGAACAGCGCGACCTCGAGCACGACCTCGGTGGTCTCCGCCGTGCAGCCCGTGCTCTCGCCGCCCATGATGCCGCCCAGGCTGATCGCGCCCGAGGCATCGGCGATCACGGTCATGTCCGGGTCCAGCCGGTAGGTCTTGCCGTCGAGCGCGGCCAGCGCCTCGCCCGGACGGGCAAAGCGCAGGCTGAGATCGCCCCGCACCCTCCCGGCGTCGAACACGTGCAGCGGCCGGCCGAGATCGAAGGTCACCAAGTTGGTGATGTCGACCAGCGTCGAGATCGGTCTCAGCCCGATCGCGGTCAGGCGCGCCTGCAGCCAGGCCGGGCTCGGGCCGTTGCGTAAGCCCCGGAACACCCGGCCGACGAACAGGGGGCAGGCCGCCTCGGCGCCCGGCGGGAAGTCGAGCGTGATCGCGAGCCCGGCCTCGAACTCCCCCGGCACAGGCCGGAAATCGCGGTGCTTCAGCCTGCCGAGCCCGGCCGCGGCGAGCTCCCGGGCGATCCCGAGCACGCCGAAGCAGTCGCCGCGGTTGGCCGTGATCGCGACCTCGATGACCGGCCCCTCGAGCCGGATCACCTCGCTTGCCGGCCGCCCGACCGGCGCGTCCACGGGCAGCTCGATGATCCCGTCCCGATCCTCGCCGAGCAGAAGCTCGCTCGCCGAGCACAGCATGCCGTTGCTGTCGACGCCGCGGATCCGCGCCCGCCTCAGCGCCTCGCCGCTCGCCGGGATGACGACCCCGACCGGCGCGAACACCGCCTTCATGCCGGCATGGACGTTGGGCGCGCCGCAGACCACCTCGGCGAGCTCGCCGCCGGTGTCGACCCGGCACAGGCTCAGCCGCTCGGCGTCCGGATGGCGGCGCACCTCGGTCACCAGCGCGACCTTGAACGGCGACAGATCGGCGCCCCGGGTCTCGACCGCCTCGACCTCGAGGCCGAGCATGGTCAGCCGATCGACGATCTCCTCGAGCCCGGCCTCGGTCTCGAGGTGCTCCCGCAGCCAGGGCAGCGTGAACTTCATCGCGACAGCCCGCCGTAGGTGGTCGGCACATCGAGCGCCGGGAAGCCGTAGTGGCGAAGCCACCTCAGATCGGGCTCGAAGAAGGTGCGAAGATCCGGGATGCCGTACTTCAGCATCGCGACCCGGTCGATCCCCATGCCGAAGGCGAAGCCCTGCCAGACCTCGGGGTCGACCGCGACCGCGCGCAAGACGTTCGGATGGACCATGCCGCAGCCCAGGATCTCGAGCCAGTCGTCACCCTCGCCGACGATCAGCTCGCCAGCGCTCCGCCGGCAGCCGATGTCCATCTCGGCAGACGGCTCGGTGAACGGGAAATAGCTCGGCCGGAAGCGCACCGGCACGTCGTCGCGCTCGAAGAACGCGCGCACGAAATCGGTCAGGCATCCCTTCAGGTGGCCCATGTGCGTGCGCCGGTCGATCATCAGGCCCTCGACCTGATGGAACATCGGCGTGTGGGTCATGTCGGAGTCGCAGCGGTAGGTGCGCCCGGGCGCGATGATCCGATAGGGCGGCGGGCCGGCCAGCATGGTCCGGATCTGGACCGGGCTCGTATGCGTGCGCAGCACCAGCGGCCGACCGTTCTGCTCGGCCTCGAGATAGAACGTGTCCATCATCTGGCGCGCCGGGTGCTCCTCCGGGATGTTGAGCGCGCCGAAATTGTTGAAGTCGTTCTCGACGTCGGGCCCCTCGGCGACCGAGAAGCCCATTTCAGCGAAGATCGCGGTGATCTCGTCGGTGACCTGGCTGACCGGATGGATCCGGCCCTCGACCGAGGGCCGCACCGGCAAGGTGACGTCGACCCGCTCGGCGATCAGCTGCGCATCCAGCGCGCTCGACTGGAGCTCGCGCCAGCGGGCGGCGATTGCCTCGGCGACCGTCTGCTTCAGCTGGTTGTAGCGTTGGCCGGCCGCGCGCCGCGCCTCCGGCTCGAGTTCGGCGAGGCTCCGGGTGAGGCCCGTGACCCGCCCCTTGCGGCCGAGCGCCTCGACCCGCACCTGCTCGAGCGCCTGCAGATCCGCCGCGCCGGCGACCTCGGCCAGGAGCGCCCGCTCGAGACGATCGACATCGACATCCATCAGCCCGCTTGCCACTTTGATTCTCCGGCCCGAGCCAGCAAAAAGGGGCCTTCCGGCCCCTTCGCGCCCGCGGGACCTTGTCCGATCACCCCCCGAGCGCGACCTGGGCCTGCTTGGCCAGACTGGCGAAGGCCGCCTGGTCCCGGACCGCGACATCGGCCAGCACCTTGCGGTCGATCTCGATCCCGGCGCTCTTCAAGCCGTGCATCATCCGGCCATAGGTCAGGCCCTGCTCGCGCGCCGCGGCGTTGATCCTTTGGATCCACAGCGCGCGGAAATCCCGCTTGCGGTTGCGCCGGTCGCGGTAGGCATACTGCAGCGCCTTCTCGACCCGCTCGAGCGCCAGCCGGTAGCAGTTCTTGTTGCGCCCGCGGTAGCCCTTGGCCTGCGCGATCACCTTCTTGTGGCGCGCCTTGGCGGTGACGCCGCGCTTGATCCGTGCCATCTCTTTCTACTCTTCGAACTTAAGCCAGCGTCTCAGGAGCCGTAGGGCAGCATGCGCCTGACCATCCTGACGTCGGCGGCGGCGACCAGCGTCGTGCCGCGCGTCGTGACCTTCTGCTGCTGCGATTTGACGCTCAGGTAATGGCGATGGTGGGCGTGGTTGCGCACCGGCTTGCGGGTGCCGGTGAAGCGGAAGCGCTTGGCCGCCGCGCGCTTGGTCTTGAGCTTCGACATCGGAAACGACTCCGCTCTCCGAGACCGCCGGAACAGGCGCCGGCCCGGAGCTTGCGCCTTATAATGGACGATGCCACAGCTCGCAACCACCGAACCGAGCGCCAGGCAAGAGGCAGGGAGATCCGCGATGAACCGGACCATCAAGCATCTCGGGCGGCGGCTGCGCCTGGGCGTGGTCGGCGGCGGGCCGGGCTCGTTCATCGGCCCGGTGCACCGCGCGGCCGCCCGCCTGGACGACCACTACGAGGTGGTGGCCGCGGCGCTCAGCCGCAACCCCGAGCGCTCGCGCGCGGCAGCGCTGGACCTCGGCGTCGCGCCCGACCGGGCCTACGGCGACCACGCCGAGCTGATCGCCGGCGAGCGCGCGCGCGGCGACGGCATCGACGCGCTCGCGATCATGACCCCGAACGCCCAGCACTACGCGGCCGCCCGCGACGCGCTCGAGGCCGGCCTGGACGTGATCTGCGACAAGCCGCTCACGACCGCGCTCGCCGACGCGCAGGACCTGGTCTCCCGGGTGCAGACGAGCGGCCGGGTCTTCTGCGTCACCTTCAACTACACCGGCTACCCGCTGGTCCGCCACGCCCGCGCGATGGTCCGGGGCGGCGCGCTCGGCGCCATCCGGCAGGTCCACGTCGAGTACATCCAGAGCCATCTCGCCGCACGGACCGAAGCCGATCGGGATCCGTCCGCGAACTGGCGCTTCAAGCCGGAACAGGGCAGCGCCTCGCTCGTGCTGGGCGACATCGGCTCGCACGCGCACCACCTCGCGGCCTTCGTCACCGGTCTCGAGCTGACCGAGGTCGCGGCAGAGGTCGGCAGCGCGATCCCGGGCCGCAGGGTCGCCGACTTCGCGCACCTGCTGCTCCGGTTCGAAGGCGGCGCGCGCGGCTCGATGTGGGTCACCAACTCGGCGGCCGGCGCCGAGCACGGCCTGCACATCCGGGCGTTCGGCGAGCAGGGCGGGCTGGAGTGGCACCAGGAGGAGCCGAATCAGCTGCTGCACCGACGGCTCGATGGTTTTCCCGAGCTCTTGACCCGCGGCCGGCCGGGCCTGAGCGCCGAGGCCCGGCGCGCGACCCGGGTCGCGCTCGGCCA
>DATAOG010000376.1:0-3272 GCA_036265855.1 Geminicoccaceae bacterium
TCAGCCGCCTGAAACGGGGCGCTCTGTCGGAACCCCGTCCGGGCATTTTGTTCGCCTCACTGTGAGCCGCCTCACAAGACCGGCTGCTTACGTGCAGTAGTTTGCGGCTTTCGCTCTACAACCCTTGCGCCAGCCCTATTACCGGCGCGGAGACGACCACCCGATTTGAAATTGCCGGAGAGATTTCGATGAAGACTCTGAGCAGCAACTCATTTTTGAGCGCCGCCTGGGTGCCCGCCTTGACGCTCCTGAGCGGATGTCTGACCGACAGCGCGCTCGCCCCCAACCGACCCTCGGTGAACCAGAACGTCGCTCATGCCTGCCCGGAGCAGAGGCCCCGGGTCGCCGTGGCTCGGTTCGATTCCGGCGTCAAGAACATGCCCGCAGAGATCGGCCCCGGCCTAACGGACATGCTGCTGACCGCGATGACCGAGACCGGCTGCTACCGCATGCTCGATTCGACCACCATCGCCGAGGTCGCCCAACAGCCGGGCCAAGCCGGCCCCGATCTTGCCCGGCGCGCGGGCGCGGATCTGTTCGTGGTCGGCCGGGTCACGGCCTTCGAGCCGGACGCTTCGGGCGCCAGCATCAGCAGCGCGGACGCCGGCGGCAGCCTGTCGCAATGGCTGCATTCCGCGGGCTTCGATCTCAAGGGCTCGCGGATTTCCTTGGCCCTGCGCCTGGTCGACCCGGCAACGGGCGAGGTCGTGACCGCAACGACGCTGACCGGCATCGCTCCGGACCTCGGCGCATCGGTCCAGGAGAGCCGGTTCGGCCTGAGCCTCGCCGCCTATGCCAAGACGCCGATGGGCGAGGCCATGCGGTCGGCGATCGATCAGGCGGTGCAATTCCTGCTGGCCCGCACGCCGACCCGGGCCACGGTCTACCAGCAGGCGCTGGCGCCGTCGCTGCGATAGAGATCGCGCCTGGCCGGCTCAGGAGGACGCGGCCACTGGATTCGGCCGCGTCCTCCGATTATGCACGGAACGATGGCGGCACAACCTGGGAGGCGGGGATCATGGTCAGCATCCGCAATCGCGCCAAGGAGCGCCTGGAGGCCGGCGAGCTGGCGCTCGGGATCGGCCTGCGCCTCGCGCGCACGGTCGAGATCGGCAAGCTCATGAAGACCGCGGGCTACGACTTCCTGTTCATCGACATGGAGCACGGCTCGATGTCGGTCGACCAGGCCGCGCAGCTCAGCATCGCCGCCCAGGACGCCGGCATCACGCCGATCGTGCGGGTGCCCGGCTTCGAGCATTTCCACGCCACCCGCGTGCTCGATGCCGGCGCCCAGGGGATCGTCGTGCCCCACGTCGACACGCCCGAGGTCGCGGCGCGCATCGTCAGCAACTGCCGTTACCCGCCGGTCGGCCATCGCTCGGTGACCGGCGCGGTGCCGCAGCTCGACTTCGCGAGCCATCCGATGGCCGAGTGGACCCGCGCGGTCGACGAGGCGACGCTGCTGATCCTGATGATCGAGACGCCGCTCGCGGTCGAGAACCTCGATCAGATCGCGGCGGTGCAAGGCTTCGACGTGCTGCTGGTCGGCACCAACGACCTCTGCATCGAGATGGGCATCCCGGGCCAGCCCGAGCATCCGCGCGTGGTCAGCGCCTTCGAGCGGCTGGTCGCGGCCTGCCGGACGCATGGCAAATATGCGGGCCTCGGCGGCGTTTACGAGCCGCGCCTGATCCAGCGCTACATCGAGCTCGGGTTCCGGCTGGTGCTCGCCGGCAACGATCTGCCGCTGCTGCTCGCGGCCGCCAGCGAGCGCGCGGCGACGGTCCGCGCCGTTCCGCTGCCGGGCTGAGGCGCCTACTCCCGGGCGCCCTCGCGCGTCCGCGCGCGGCCCTCGGGCCGCGGCGAGGCGCCGCCGCGCTCGAGCGTGACGGTCGGATCGATCAGCTCCGCGAGCGGTGCGTCGACCTCGTAGCAGGCGCCTTCCGGCGCCAGGACGAGCGATGCCCGCCCCTGCAGCTCGTAGCTCACGGCCTCCTCGAGCAGGCGCGAGCCGAAGCCCCGTCGCGACCTCGGATTGACCTCAGGCCCGCCCCGCTCGCGCCAGGCCAGCGACAGCCGGGCGCCGTCGACCACGCGCCAGGCGACCTCGATCCGGCCCTCGGCGGCGCAGAGCGCCCCGTGCTTGGCGGCGTTGGTCGTGAGCTCGTGCAGCACGAGACCCAGCATCAGCGCTGCCTTGGGGCTGAACACGACGTCGTCGCCCTCGAAGCTCACCTGCCGGCCGTGGGGGCGGAGCTCGTTCTCGATCAGCGCCGACAGCCTGACCCCCCGCCATTCGCTTTCGGTCAGGAGCGTGTGGGTGTGGGCGAGCGCATGCAGACGCCGCAGAAAGGCATCCCGCGCATCGTCGAGCGGCCGCCCCTCGGTCAGGCTCTGCTTGGCGATGCTCTGGATCATGGTGATCGTGTTCTTGACCCGGTGGTTGAGCTCGTCGACCAGCAGTTTCTGCTGCTCTTCCAGGCGCTTGCGATCGGTAATGTCGATGTCGATGCCGCTGTAGCGGATCGGCGCGCCGCCGGCGTCGCGGACCACCCGGCCGCGGCCGAAGATCCAGCGCAGCTCGCCGTCGGGACGGAAGATCCGGTACTCCATCTCGTAGTAGTCGGTGCCGCTCTCGACCGCGTGCCTGAAGCCGCGGACCACCTGCTCCTGGTCGTGGGGGTCGCGGACCGCGCGCAGCCGCTCGATCGGCACCGGCTCGTCGCAGGGCTCAAGCCCGAACAGGCGGAAGAACTGCGGCGTGCCTTTGACCGTGCCGGTCGCGAGGTCGACGTCCCAGACGCCGATCCCGGCGGAGCGCTCGGCGAGGCTCAGGACCTCGTCGCGCTCGCGCAGCGCCTGCTCCATCTGCGTGCGCTCGCTGATGTCGCGGAAGTAGACCGAAAGACCCGAGGGGCTCGGAAAGATGTTGATCTCGATCGGCTTGCCAAAGATCGCCGACACGGTCTCGAAGCGCACGGGCCGGGATTCCGCGATCGCGCGCTCGTGCGCCCGCTGGGCCGGCGAGCCCACGAACGACGGGAAGCTGTCGAGCAGGCTTTGGCCCAGCAGCTCCTCGCGCCCCCGGCCCCAGAGCTGCTCCGCGTGCCGGTTCACGTACAGGAAGCGCCAGTCGCGGTCGATCGCGTAGAAAGCCTCGCCGATGCTCTCGAGGATCTCGGTGGTGCGGACCTCGCCCGCGCGGCGGGCGTCTTCGGACCGTTGCCGCTCCTCCCGGTACAACTTGGCGCCGAGCTCGCTGGTCGCCGCCC
>DATAOG010000377.1:0-4169 GCA_036265855.1 Geminicoccaceae bacterium
AGCATGATCTCGACCGGCATCACCGGCACCGCCCGCCAGGGCACCTGCCCGAACAGCGCGAGCGCGAACCGCGCGAACACGTTACAGCGGGCGGCGCCGCCGTGCGCCAGAATCGCACCCCGCGCGCGCCGCATGTGCGGCGCCTCGGGATCGTCGCCGAGCAACTTCAGCGCGTAGTAGGCCTTGACGCTGGCGCTCAGGTTGAAGCCGCCGCCGGCATAGAGCGGCCAGCCGCCATGCTCGGCCTGACCGGCGCGCAGATAGGCGCCGATCTTCTGCTCGACCCGATCGTCGATCTCGCCGAGAAAATGGGCCAGCAGCACGTATTCGGCCGGCATGGTCGCATCGGCCTCGAGCTCGAAGAGCCAGTGGCCGTCGGCGCGCTGAAGCTCCGTCAGACCCTGCCTGGCCTCGCCGATGACCGGCTCCAGATCCTTGCCCGGGAACTCGTCCCGATCGACCGCGCTCGACAGCTCGGCCGGCTGCCAGACCCCGGCGGCGGCTTCGCTGAGGCCGCTCTCCTGAGGCATTTCCACCACTTCTCAAAATTCCCGAACGACCGACTCAGGCGCGCAATACGCACAAAAATCGGCGGCAAACAAGGCAGCTCGATGTCACATCGTGTCGCGCCGGTCGCAGACTGTGGCGCTCACGCCTCCGGCTTCAGCACGCGGCCTTTCCAGACGCCCCCGGCGCCGCGCCGGTGCCGGATCGCGGAATCGATGGTCATCGCGGTGAACAGGATCGCGGCCAGCGGCAGCGTCAGGAACCGGCCGCCGCCCAGGCCATAGAATCGAAGGGTCGGCAGGTAGGCCACGGCCATCGCGGCGGTCGCCAGCAGGCCCAGCCCGAGCAGCCAGCTGTCGTCGGCCAGCAGTCCCACGAGCAGCGCAAGCGGCGGCGCCAGATAGGCGATCAGCATGCCCACGAGCGTGCAGATCAGCAGCAGCGGCGAATGCTTGAGCTGGGTGTCGGCGGTCCGGGCCACCGTGTTCCAGACGTCGGCGAGCCTGGTACAGCGCCGCAGACTGCGGGTCGCCTCGCCAAGCCCGAGCCAGATCCGGCCACCGCCCGGGCGACCCGCAATCAGCCTTGCGAGCGCCACGTCGTCGATCAGCTCGCCGTGGATCGCCTCGATGCCGCCTGCCGCGCGCAGCGCCCGGCGCCGGACCAGGATGCAGCCGCCCGCGGCCGCGGCCACCGGCGAGCCCGGATCGTTGACCGCCGGAAACGGGTACAGCTTCTGGAAGAAGAACACGAACGGCGGGATCAGCAGGCGCTCCCAGAAATTCGTGCAGCGGAGCCGGACCATCACCGAGACCAGGTCGAGCCGCTCCGCCTGCGCCATAGCCATCAGGCGCGCAAGATTGTCGGGCGCATGGGCGATGTCGGCGTCGGTCAGCAGAAGGTAGGGCGTCCTGGGCGCCGCCTCTTCGGCATGACGGACCCCGTTCGCCACTGCCCAGAGCTTGCCCGACCATCCCCTTGGCAGAGGCGGCGCCGCGAGCACCTCGAGCCGCCCGGCCGCCCCGACCGCCAGTCGCTCGGCGATCAGCCGCGTGCCGTCCTGGCTGTGGTCGTCGACCAGGATGATCGTGAATCTGCCGGGGTAGTCCTGGCCGAGCAGCGAGCGCAGCGCGGTCTCGACCGTCTCCGCCTCGTTGCGCGCCGGCACCACCGCGATGACCGCCGGCCAGACGCGCGGCGCCGGCGGCCGCTCGTGCTCGAGCTGCGGCCGCGCCCGCCAGAAGCCGTTCCGGCCGAGCAGCAGGTAGAGCCAGATCAGCAGGGAGAGCTCGACCAGAGCAGAGACGGTGTTCGACACGTGCATCGGCGCTGCCTATTTCTAGGTTAGGCCAGCAGGATTAACGCCAACGCCCCGGGTTCGTCACCATCCCCACCAACTCTGCAGCAGAAAGCGCCAGACAGCTCGCCCTGGCGCGCGAGAAGCCCAGTCGGCATGAAGATCCCAACGACCGCATCCGAGCTCGCGGCGCGCATCCCGGACGGCGCCAGCCTGGCGCTCGCCCCTGACTATTCCGGCTGCGCACTCGCCGTGGTGCGCGCCTTGATCCGCCGGCCCGCCCGGGCTCTGCATCTGATCGGCGTGCCGCAGCTTGGCTTCCAGGCGGATCTGCTGATCGGCGCGGGTTGTGTGGCGAGCGTCGAGACCGCCGCCGTCAGCCTCGGTGAGCAGGGGCCGGCCCCGCGTTTCGCGGCCGCGGTCAAGGGTGGCCGGATCGCGATCAGGGATTCGACCTGCCCGGTGATCCACGCGGGCCTCCAGGCGGCCGAGAAGGGCCTGCCGTTCCTGCCGCTGCGCGGCATTCTCGGCTCGGATCTCGTCCGCCACCGGCCCGAGTGGCGGGTGATCGACAATCCCTTCCGCGACCCCTCAGGCGCCGACGATCCGATCCTGCTGGTGCCGGCGATCGAGCCCGAGGTCGCGCTGTTCCACGCCCCGCGGGCCGACCACGCCGGCAACGTCTGGATCGGCGTCCGGCGCGAGCTGATGACGATCGCGCACGCCGCGCGCACGACGCTGGTGACGGTCGAGGAGATCGTTCCGGAGAGCCTGTTGGCCGAGGACGTGAGCGCCGCCGGCACGATCCCGGCGCTCTACGTCAGCGCGGTCGCGCCGGTACGCGAGGGTGCCTGGCCGGTCGGCCTGCGCGGCGTCTATTCCCCCGATCTCGAGCATCTTCGGCTCTATGCCGAGCTCGCCTCGAGCGAGGCGGGCTTCGAGCGCTATCTCGAGCGCTTCGTGCTGCAGCCCGCGGCCGCAAAGTGATGGACTGGCGCAAGGAGGAGCTGCTGATCGACGTCCTGGCCTGCATGCTCGAGGGGCTGGGGCACGTCGCGGTCGGGGCCGCCTCGCCGATCCCGGGCGCGGCAGCGCTGCTCGCGCGCGAGCGCTCGGGCGGGCAGCTCCGGGTCTCGGTGCTCGGCAGCGAGCGGCACAACCCGTTCACCGACGGCTCCCGGGAGCTGTTCGACTGCGCCGCCCAGGGCCGGATCGATGCCTTCTTCCTGGGCGGCGGCCAGATCGACGGCGCGGCCAACATCAACCTCGTGGGTCTCGGCGGCTACCCGCGAAGCCGGGTGCGCTGGCCGGGCTCGTTCGGCTCGGCCTATCTCTATTTTCTGGTGCCGCGGGTCATTCTGTTCCGCGAGGAGCACAGCCGGCGCGTGCTGGTCCAAAGGGTCGAGTTCGTGAGCGCGCCCGGCACGAGCCCGCCGGAGGTCTACCGTCCGGGCGGCGCTTACGCGCTGGTCACCGGGCGCGCCTCGTTCCGCTTCGATCGTGGGCGCGCGCGCTTCCTGTTGCAGAGCGTGCATCCGGGCGAGACGGTCGCTAGCATTCTCGAGCACACGGGCTTCGAGTTCGATCTCCCGGGTGATGTCGCCGAGACGCCGGCGCCCACGCCCGCGACGCTCGGCCTGATCCGCGGCCCGGTCGGCGCAGCGATCGCCGAGACCTATCCGGGCTTTGCCGCGCGCGTGCTCGGGATCTCTGCCGGGTGATGAGCCTGACCGAGCCCGAAATTCCGCCGGCGATCGACGACGCGGCGGCAAACGCGATTCTCAAGCGCGCGATCGAGCGCTACGTCGCGGCCCGCCACGCTCGAGTGCAGGAATTCATCGACGCCAACTACGCCCTGCTCGGGTCGCTGCGCCTGCACCGGCGCGCGCTCGGCCTCGACCTGCTGCGGGCGCCGGCCAACGTCGCCCTGCTCCTGCCTTATCTCGCGATGCAGCTCGGGGCCGCGGGGCTTAGAGGGCTCGGAGCGCGGCGATCGGCGCGCTGGCTCCGGGCGCGAAAGCCGTTCTTCGAGACCGACGTCGCGCGCGAGCTGACCTTCCGCCTGCACCGCGACCTGCTGGAGCTGCCCTACGACGACGGCCGCAACCGGACCGGGCGGGACGCGCTCGCGCTCTCGATTCTCGAGGAGCAGCCGATAGCGGACCTTCTGGATCGGCTGCGAGCGGAGACGGACCGCCCCGAGGCAAGGGCGCGCGTCCGGACGATGCTCGAAACCTATGCGGGCGCCCGCCACGCCGCCGCCGACCTGTTCAACAATGCGCTCCTGGCCGGCACCGGCGCCGCGCTGTTCCAGACGGTGACGCCCGGCACCTTCAGCCTCGCTCCGGTGCTCGCGACCGCGCTT
>DATAOG010000378.1:0-12874 GCA_036265855.1 Geminicoccaceae bacterium
GTCCGCTTCGGCCGACCGCTGGCGATCGAGACCGACGGCTCGGTGCCGAACGGGGAGCGCCAGCGACAGATCGCCGACCGGCTGCACGATGAGGTAGCGGCGTTAGGCAAACTACCAAAGCGATAGCTAATCGGGCGTTTCTGCGCTCAATGGGTGAAATTGACCCTGAGCGGCTCAGCCTTGCCAGCGCCGCAGCGGATCGACTCGCCGCATGAAAACCGCCGGCCGCGGCGGCGGCGGTTTGACGCTTTTGCGTCGCTGCCCACATATTAGCGGCCGGTCGGAGCCGCAAAGGACGTATCATTGGACGGATCTCGGAAGCCGACCCAGAGTGACTGGCAGGCGCTCGCAGATCGCGAGACCAAGGGCCGCGCTGCCGATCTGGTCTGGCACACGGCCGAGGGCATCCCGGTCAAGCCGCTCTATACCGCCGCCGATCTCGAGCGCCTGGAGACGCTCGACGGCCTGCCCGGCCTGCCGCCCTACCTGCGCGGGCCGCGCGCGACGATGTACGCCGGGCATCCCTGGACCATCCGGCAATACGCCGGCTTCTCGACCGCCGAGCAATCGAATGCGTTCTACCGGCGCAACCTCGCTGCCGGCCAGACGGGGCTTTCGGTCGCCTTCGACCTCGCCACCCATCGCGGCTACGATAGTGACCACCCCAGAGTCGCGGGCGATGTCGGCAAGGCGGGCGTCGCGATCGACACGGTCGAGGACATGAAGATCCTGTTCGAAGCCATCCCGCTCGAGCAGGTCAGCGTCTCGATGACCATGAACGGTGCCGTGCTGCCGGTGATGGCTTTTTACGTCGTGGCGGCCGAGGAGCAAGGCGTGGCGGCGGACCGCCTCGCCGGTACGATCCAGAACGACATCCTGAAGGAGTTCATGGTCCGCAACACCTACATCTATCCGCCCGCGCCATCGATGCGGATCGTGGCCGACGTGATCGGCTTTGCGGCCACCCGGATGCCGCGCTTCAACCCGATCTCGATCTCCGGCTACCACATGCAGGAGGCGGGGGCGACCCTGGTCCAGGAGCTCGCGTTCACTCTCGCCGACGGCCTCGAATACGTGCGCGCAGCACTCGCGCGCGGGCTTGCGATCGACGCCTTCGCACCCAGACTCTCCTTCTTCTTCTGCATCGGCATGAACTTCTTCATGGAGATCGCCAAGCTGCGCGCGGCGCGCTTCCTCTGGGCGAGGCTGATCGAGCGCGAGTTTAAGCCCAGTGACCCGCGTTCGCTGATGCTCCGGACCCATTGCCAGACCAGCGGCGTCTCGCTCCAGGCCCAAGACGTCGACAACAACATTGTGCGGACCACGCTCGAGGCGCTCGCGGCAGTGCTCGGCGGCACCCAGTCGCTGCACACCAACGCCTTCGATGAGGCGCTCGCATTGCCGACCGATCGCTCCGCCCGGGTTGCCCGCAACACCCAGCTGATCCTGGCCGAGGAGACCGGCACCCGCCATGTCGTCGATCCGCTCGGGGGCAGCTACTATGTCGAGCACCTGACCGCGAGCCTCGTCCAGGCAGCGTCATCGTTGATCGACGAGGTCGAGGCGCTGGGCGGCATGACCAAAGCGATCGAGGCCGGCATGCCCAAGGCCCAGATCGAGGCCGCCGCCGCCCGCCGTCAGGCCGCCTGGGACCGGGGCGAGGAGGTTGTGGTCGGCGTCAACAAGTATCGGCCGGCCGGGGACCACCGGGTCGAGCTGCTCGAAATCGACACCACGGCCGTGCGCGACGCGCAGATCCGGCGCCTTGCCGAGCTGCGGGCGAAACGCGACGAGCGGCGCTGCCAGGCCGCGCTCGATGCGCTCACCGAAGGCGCCGCGGGCGATGCCAACCTGCTCGAGCTCGGCCTCGAGGCCGCCCGGGCGCGCGCCACGCTCGGCGAGATTTCGAGCGCGATCGAGCGCGTGTTCGGCCGCTGGCGGGCCGAAATCCGGACGATCGCCGGGGTCTATGGCGGCGCGTTCAAGGAGGACGAGCAGTTCATGACCATCCAGCGCGAGGTCGAGGCGTTTGCCGAGGCTGAGGGCCGCAGGCCCCGCCTGCTGGTCGCTAAGCTCGGCCAGGACGGTCACGATCGCGGTGCCAAGGTGATCGCGACCGCGTTTGCCGATATCGGCTTCGATGTCGACATCGGCGCGCTGTTCCAGACGCCCGAGGAGGCCGCACGTGAGGCGATCGAGAATGACGTCCACGTGATCGGCGTCAGCACGCTCGCGGCCGGCCACAAGGTGCTGGTCCCGGAGCTGATCCAGGCGCTGCGGAGCGCGGGTGGCGAGGACATTCTGGTCGTGGTGGGCGGCGTGGTGCCGTCCGCGGACCACGACTTCCTGCGCAGGGCCGGCGTTGCCGCGATCTATCCCCCGGGCACCAACATTCCCGAGGCTGCCCGTGAGATCCTCGAGCTGCTCCGCGCCCGCGCCCGCGAGCGGGCGGCGTGAGCGGGTGACTTCGGTCCCTCGCCGGCTGCAGCCGCTGGGATTCCCGGAGCCGGCCTATTTGCCCAGCAGACCCTTCAGCAGCTTTTGAGCCTGCTCCTCGGGCTTGTTGCCCTGATCGTTGGTCGCGCCCTCGCCGGCCGGCGGCTGCTGCTCGCCGCCTAGCGCTTTGCCCAGGTCCTCGACCAGGCTGTCGGCGCCGCCCTTCTTCTTCACCGCATCCTTCAGCGCCCGCTTGAGGTCCTTGGCCTGATCGTCCAGCTGTTGGAGCTGCTGCTGGACGGCCTCCGGGTTCTTGAGCGCGCTCTCGACCACGCCGCTCAGATCAGGCGTGAATTTCGGATCCTCCCAGGGCCCCCGGATGATCACCGGCACCAGAAGGCTCGCGGCCTGTTGTTTGCCGCCCTGACCCTCGAGAGTCGGCGCGGCCTTCGGCTCGAGCCGGTAGTCGATCGTGCGCGCGGGGAGATCGACCCGGCCGCTGCCCTGCACCCTGAGCACCGGCGCCTGCAGGCTCAGGTCATCGTTGGTCAGAATGCCCTGCTTGATCTTGAAACTGCCGCCGAGCTCGGCGAAGTCCGTCTTACGTGCCTCGGCGGCCTCGGCGTTCAGGAAGGCGTCGGCGGCGTTCCGCACCATGGCGGCGATATTGATCCCGACGATCGCGCCATCCTTGAAGGTGATCTTTCCTTCGCCGTTCAGGTTCTGGACCAGCTGGCGCTCGCTCCGGCCGCTGCTCGTCAAAGCGAATTCGGTGCTGGCGGTGCCCTCCAGCCGCTTGAAATCGGCCGCCGCGCTCAGGAACGGCAGTGCCTGCAGACCATCCAGCTTGAACTGCTGGCGGACCTTCGGTACGCCGTTCTCGACGGCGACCCGCAGCGTGCCGCTGCCCTGCCCGCCGTACAGCGCGAACTGCTTGAGCGCCGCCTCGAGCGTACCTCCCTGGAGGGTCAGCCCGAGCATCGTGCGGCCGAGTTCGAGCTTGCGCACTCGAAGTGAATCCAGAGCCAGCTCGAAGACCACGTCGGCGCCGCCGAGCGGCGGCAGCGCGATCGGCTCATCGGACCAGCCCTTGGCCGCCGCTCCGCTCGTCTGCTGCCGCTCGGCCGGGGCCCCGCCCGTTCTCCCCTGCCCGCCGCCTGCCTGCGCGCCGCCCGGCGGTGCGCCGCCACCTGCCGGCTGCCCGCCTGCGGCCGGCGGCAGGTACGGGTTGAGGTCGACCGCACCGAGATCGAGCCGGCCGTTGACCTTGGGCACCCGCCCGCCGAGCTCGGCGGTGAGCTCGCCCTTGGCGGCGATCTGGTCGAGCCCGATCGCGACGTCGCTCAACGTCACCCGTTGCGGTGAGCCGTCGAGCTTGCCCTTGATCGTGAGGGTCCGCAGGCCTTCGCCCTGGATGTTCAGCGGCTCGGCCAACCAGCCCGCGAGCTGGCGGATCGAGGGCACGCTCAGGTCGAGCCCGCCGACGGCGGAAGGCTCGGCGCCACTGCTCAGCTGACCTTCGAAGCCGAACCGCGCCGGATTGGAATCGACCGCGAGCCGGATCGGTGAGCGGCCGCCCTGGATGACCTGGAGCGGCTGGTCCAGCTTCAGGTTCACCTTGACCGTCTGCGCCCTGTAATCGAGCGAGCCGTTCGCCTGGAGCGGGCTGTTCAGATCCGGCAGCTGGATTGCCAGATTGAGCGACCGAATGTCTTGGCGGGCGCCGCTGCCCGCATCCACGTAGGTGAGACTGCCGTTCTCAATCCGGATGTCGCCGAGCT
Organism: Geminicoccaceae bacterium; assembly: GCA_036265855.1. Taxonomy (GTDB): domain Bacteria; phylum Pseudomonadota; class Alphaproteobacteria; order Geminicoccales; family Geminicoccaceae; genus DATAOG01. The sequence goes on from DATAOG010000378.1 coordinate 4,218, forward strand.
TGATCTCGGTGACCGGCAGGTTGGACGTGCCTGGGGCGCCACCACCGGTCGGTGCCGGCTTGGCTTTGCCTGCAGATGGCGGCCCGAACTGCCAGTTTGGCCGGCCGTCCTTGGCGACCTCGAGATGAATCTCGGGCTCGACCAGGACGAAGCGGGCGACCTCGACCGAGCCATGGATCAATGGCCAGACCTTGAGCTCGACCTCGAGGGTCTTCAGCTTGGCCATGTCCGGCTCGACCGCGCCGGGCGCGTTGGCGAAGCGCACGTCCTCGGCCTTGAGCGCCACGGCCGGCAGCAGCGAGAAGTGCAGCGGACCCCGAATGTCCAGCCGGCGCCCGGTTGCGCGCTCGACCTGAGCCGCGAGTTGCTGCTTGTAGGTCTCGGTCGGGATCACGAACGGCAGCGCCAGCGCCGCGCCGATCAGCACGACGACCACCACCAGCACGATCACAGCGAGCTTTCGCATGGACACCTCGAACTAGCGCGCCTCCCCATGACGGCCGCAGTGGTCTTCATATGAGGAGGCGATCGCTCAGTACCAGCTAGCAGGGTGAATTCCGCCTTTCTGCAATGCAACGGACTTTATGCGACGGCGCTGGCCGGAGTCAGCCACCAAACGTGATCTCGACCCGACGCGCCGGCTGGCCGGTAGTGCCCGGGCTCGCGCCGCCGGAGGCGATCCGGATCTCGCTGCCGGACGGCGGCTTGCCGGCCCGGAGCGCACCCGCCACCGCCTCGGCCCGGCGCTGCGAGAGCGCCTGATTGGCGCGCGCCTCGCCGGTAGTGTCGGCATAGCCGGTCACCGCGATCGCGCGCGGCTGCGCGATATTTGCGCCCCACAGCGCCCGGGTGACCACATTCATCGCGTCGGGGTCGAGCCGGTCGCTGCCTTGCTCGAACAGGACCACGTAGGGCGTGTGGATCAGCGCGCTCTCGGCCTTGCCGAGCGAAGCGAGGAAGGTGTTCTTGCAATCGCTGAAGTTGGCCGGGTTCTTGATCGTTTCCAGCTCTTGGAGCCAGCAGTCGAAGTTGATCTGGGCCGCGGCGGCATCGGCCGGCGCGGCGGTCCGGGCGCCACCTTCGAGGGCCCGCAGCAGCCGCTCGCGCAGCTCGATCGCCTCGGCCTGCGACGCCTGCGGCACCTCTCGGCTTGCGACCTTGTCCGGCCAGACGAAGTCACCGAGCATCGCCTCACGGGCCTTGCTGCGGAAGTGATACCAGTTGATCGGGCGGGTCTCGGCGCGCTGAGCCTCGGCGAGCTGTAGATAGCCCTCTTTGAGCTGCTCGTTGAACGGCAACGGCGGACCCATCGCCGCGGTCTTCTCCGGCGGCAACGCGGTGGTGCAGGCGCCAAAGCCAAGCAGGAGCCCTCCGAACAGCAGCGGCTTGCCCAGGGCATGCATCGCGATCCACCTCCTGACGACGGCGTCTGGTCCCTGGAACGAACCCTTAACGGGGCGGCGCCAAAACGCAACTATTCGGTGAGGTCCGAACCCAGTTTCAGCCGAAAGCGTGATACGGTTGCGGCGTCCCGGTGCCGGCCCGATCAGGCCTCCGGCAACCCGCCCGCCTGCCGCAGGAGCTTGCGCATCACGCTCGGCAGCGCCAGGCGATTCAGCTCCACGGCCCGGCACCAGATCCCGGCCGGACCCGCGGTCGTGACGGCCTCGGCGAGCGTCAGTTCGAGCACGAAATGGGTGAACACGTGGCGGACCGGCCGCGGATGCAGGCGCCACTCGGCCGCAGCCGGCGCGTGGTCGAGCGCTGCGTCTAGCACCAGCTCACCCTCCTGCCAGGGGCTGGAGGGCAACTCATGCAGGCCGCCGAGCAGGCCTGACGCGGGCCGCTGCCGGAACAGCATGGTCCCGTCCGGTCGCACCAGCAGGAAAGCCAGGCCCCGCCGGATCGGCCGCTTCGGGCGCTTCACCCGCCGGGGGAGCTGTTCGGCAATGCCGGCCGCATGCGCCCGACAGTGCTCTCGCCAGGGGCAGGCGGAACAGCGTGGCATCCGCGGCCGGCAGACCGTCGCGCCGAGATCCATCAGTGCCTGGGCAAGATCGCCGGGCCGGATGCGGCTGGCCAGCGCCTGCGCTTGCGCGCTCAGCTCGCGGATCGCGACCGGTAGCGGCGTCTCGATCCGGTGCAGCCTCGCGAGCACGCGCATGACATTGCCGTCGACCGGGACCGCCGGTTGTCCGAACGCGATCGCGCGGAGCGCGCTCGCGGTATAGGGGCCGATCCCGGGCAACGCCCGGAGCGCCGCCTGATCGCTCGGCAGCCGGCCAGCATGGTTCGTGACCACGGCCTTGGCGAGCGCGCGCAGCGCGCGGGCGCGCCGGTAATAGCCGAGACCCTGCCAGGCGTGCAGCACGTCCGCCTCAGCCGCAGCCGCGAGCGCCTCGAGACTGGGAAAGCGCGCGACGAAGGCCTGGAACCGACGGCCCACGGTCGCTGCGGTGGTCTGTTGCAGCATGATCTCGCTGAGCAGAACGCGATACGGATCAGGGGCGGTCCCTGGCTCCGCCCGCCACGGCAGCCGGCGGCGATGATGATCGTACCAGCGGAGCAGGCCGTCGGTCAGGGTCGCGGCCGCGACCGGCCGGCGCTCACTTGCCAGAGACAACGCTCCGCCCATGTTTAATTGAGGATCAACGAGCGTCGGGGTGATCACTGGCCATCCCGAATCCCACAGCGACCCGAGTCAAGAGCTGACGCCGATGCCCCAGCGACGACGACGCAAGCCGACAGTCAGTCGGCAGGCCGCACCGCGTGCCGGCGGGTTGCGCCGACTGCCCGAACTGCTCGGCGCTCTGCTCGGCCCCGCAGCCCGCCGGCGGGGTCTGGCCGAGGCCATGCTGCTCACCGACTGGCACATGGTGGTGGGACCGCAGCTCGCACCGGGCTGCCAGCCGGTCCGGCTGGCCGGCGCAGGCGACGACCGGGGCGGCGTGCTCACGGTGCATGTCGGCGGTGCCCAGGCGCTTGAGCTGCAGCACAGCGCCCCGCAGCTCATCGAACGGATCAACGGCTTCTTCGGCTATCCGGCGGTCACCCGCCTGCGTCTGATACAGGCACCGCCGATGCGCCCGGTCAAGTCGCGCCCGCACCGGCCGCGGCGGGCGCTGTCCGCGGACGAGCTCAGTGCGCTCGCGACTCTGGTCGAGCCGGTGAGGCCGCCCGCCCTGAGGGCCGCTCTGGCCGAGCTCGGGCGAACCGTCGCCGCCCAAATCCCTGATCCTGACGATCGCCGGCCGCAAGCGGCGTGATCGGGACGCCGATGCAGCCACCCGGCATCATCAGACCTGGCACCGGGTCATTCAGCGGCGCTTAAGGCAAGCTTGATAGATTCGCTTCGGGTTGTCGCGCGCCATCTGCCGACCTATCGTGCTGACGAGCGCTCGGGTCGATGCGAATCGAGGAGGAGAAGGTGAAAAAGCTGCTGTTGCGGCTCTCCGGCAGCCTGGTGGCGGTCCTGGGCTTATGGACGCTGGTGTGGTTGCCGCAGGTGCTCGGCCAGACCTCGGAGCCGCAGGAGGAGGCGCTCGGCAGCCCGAACGCGCCGGTCACGATCATCGAGTACGCCTCGCTGACCTGCCCGCACTGCGCGCATTTCCAGAAAGACGTGCTGCCCAAGTTGAAGGAACGCTACATCGCGACCGGCAAGGTGCGGCTGGTCTATCGCGACTTCCCGCTCGATCAGCGCGCACTGGCGGCCAGCGTTCTCGCTCATTGCGCCGGGCCCGAGCGCTATTTCGGCTTCCTCGACGTGCTGTTTCAGACCCAGGAGACTTGGGCGGGCGCCGACGACTACGTCGCCGCCCTCAAACGGATTGGCAAGCTCGGCGGCCTCACCGAGAGTCAGATGGATGCCTGTTTCGCCGACCAGAAGTTGAACAATCAGGTCCTGCAGAGCCGGCTCGATGCCCAGAATCAGCACAACGTCAGCTCGACCCCGACCTTCATCATCGACGGCAAGACCTATGCCGGCGCGCGCGATATCAACGAGTTCGCGAGCCTGATCGATCCGCTGCTGCAGAAATCCTAGCCGGCGGGGCTGCAGGGGCGCGGCTGCGCTCGATCGGCTATGCCGTGAGCGCGCTCGGCGCGGTCGAATTCAGGCGGCCCGCTCGACCGACGCGCGGGACAGGAGGCAGATCCCGAGCGCCGCGCGCCGGCACAGGGCCGCCGCCGGCGATCCGGTGGTCTTACAGCCGATCTCGGCCTCGACCAGGCGGCCGAGCGCGGCTGCTGCGTGGGCCGCCGGCCAGCGCTGCAGCTCCGCCCTTACGTTTGCCTTACGCCGGAAGTGAATCGGCGGCCGTGCCCGCTCGATCACCTGCTCGAGCGGCGCACCCGCCTCGATTTGGAGCGCCAGCGCATGCAGGCGCGTCAGGTGATTGGCCAGCGCGCGTACCACGCGCACCGGGGCCTCGCCTTTGCCGAGCAGCCGGTCGAGACAGCGTTCGAGCTGGCTCGCCTCGCCGAGCGCAGCAGCATGCGCCAGATCGTCGAGCTCCAACGCCGCGCTGTCGCCGACGATCAGCGCGGCGGCCTCAAGGGTCACCCGGCCGGCCCGCGCCGCATCCCCGGGCCCGGCCTCGAGGTAGAGCGCGAGCTTAGCGAGTTCGCTCCGGGTCACGCCGCGGTCGGCCCCCAGATGCTCCACCAGCCAGGCGCGGGCGTCGGGCTCGACCCGAAGCTCGTGCTCGGCCAGAAGCCGATCGATCAGAGCGCCCAGATCGCGTCCTTCGTCGCGGTAGCAGGCGATCGCGGCGGCGTTCGGAGCACCGTCGACCAGACGGCGCAGCGACGAACCGGGACCGAGCTCGCCGGCCTCGATCACGATCAGCGCATCGAGCTTGCCGAGCGCGAGCAGCGCTCGGCAGGCGGTGGCCAGCTGGTCGCTGCCCTGGCGCACCCGGACCACGCGCCGGCCGCCTACAAGGCAGAGCGCGCGCGCCTCATCGAGCAGCCGACCCGGATCGGCGCGGATGGTATCGGCGGCAAGCTCGGTCAGGCGAAACGGATCCTTGGGGTCCTCGAGCACGGCGGCGAGCAGGCGCTCGACCCGCTCGCGGACCACGCCCTGGTCGGGGCCGTAAACCAGAACCACCGGTTGACCGGGCGAGGGCTCGCGTAGGAAACGTTCGAGCGGCTGACCCCCGAGCTTCACGTCGCTTCCGCCTTGCGGACGAAGTGGATGGCAAGCTGGGTGTGGATGTCGGTGCCGACTTCGCGGGCGGCATTCTGCTCAGCAGCGAGTTCCGCGGCGAGCTGCGCGAACGGGTCCTGAATCGCGTTGTAGCTAGCGACCCGGCGCACGGTCGAGCTGTAGAGCACCTCCTGGGTGGCCGAGTCGACCAGACGAAAGCGCGCGGTAAGTGTCAGGTTGTACCGCGTGGCGGTATTGTCGAGCTGAATCCCGAGCGCGGCGGTGCGGCGCTGTAGATTGACCTGCAGCACATAGCGGCTCTGCATCTCGGCGCCGCTCGGATTGAGCTCGCCCACAAGATTGTCGCGGACGAGATGACCTACCCGGTCGGCCGGCGTCTTGACCTCGATCGCGGCCAGCTCGTTCTGTACGTTGGTATCCTTGACCTGCCTCAGCATCGGCCGGAAGCCGCAGCCTTCGAGCGTGGCGGCGAATGCGAGCAACAGGCCCCGGCGGGTCGCCATGACGGCCTCAGACGACCAGATTGACGATCCTGTCGGGCACGACGATCACCCGTCTGGGCGCCTTGCCACCAAGTCCGCGAACCACGTTCGGTTCGGCCAGAGCCGCCGCCTCGGCGGTCGCACGGTCGACGCCGGACGGCAGCGCGATGGTCGCCCGGAGCTTGCCGTTCACCTGGACCGCGATCGTCACCCGCTCCTCGACCAGCCAGGCGGGGTCGGCCTCCGGCCAGGCGGTCTCGGCCAGCAGCACCTCGTGACCGAGGCGCTGCCAGAGTTCCGCGGCCAGATGCGGGACGATCGGCCCGAGCAGCCGCGCCAGCGTCTCGAGCCCTTGGCGCATCAGCGTCGGCGCCGCCGGATCGTCCGGCTCCAAAGCCTCGAGGCGGTTCGATAGCTCGCGGATCAGCGCGACCGCCTTGTTGAAGTGAAAGCGTTCGAGCTCCTCGGTGACCGTCTGGATGGTCCGGTGGATCGCGCGTGTGAACTCGATCGCTGCCGGCGAGAGCGGCTCCGGAGCGCGCGCGCCAGGAGGCGCGAGCTGCGCCAGACGATCCTCGACCAGGCGCCACAGACGATTGAGATAGCGCCACGCGCCGTCGATCCCGGCCTCGGTCCACTCCAGGTCGCGCTCGGGCGGGCTGTCGGACAGCATGAACAGGCGCGCCGTGTCCGCGCCATAGGCCTCGAGGGTCGCGGTCGGATCGATCGTGTTGCGCCGGGACTTGCTCATTTTCTCGGACCGGCCGGCGGTGACCGGACGACCATCCGCCTGCGCCCGCCAGACCCCCGGCTCGACTTCGACGACCTCGGCCGGCTCGAGCCAGGCGCCAGCCTCGTCGCGAAAGGTCTTGTGGCAGACCATGCCCTGGGTGAACAGGCCTGCGAACGGCTCATCGAACGTCAGATAGCCACAGCGCTTGAGGGCGCGGGTGAAAAAGCGCGAATAGAGCAGGTGCAAGACCGCGTGCTCGACGCCGCCGATGTACTGATCGACCGGCATCCAGCGCTCGACCGCGGCGCGCTCGAAGGCGGCATCGGCGTGGGGCGAGCAAAAGCGCAGGAAGTACCAGGAGCTCTCGACGAACGTATCAAAGGTATCGGTCTCGCGCTCCGCCGGCCGGCCGCAGCTCGGGCAGGTGACGTACTTCCAGCTCGGATGGCGAGCGAGCGGGTTGCCCGGCTCCTTCAGCTCGATGTCCTCGGGCAGGGTCACCGGCAGCTGCTGGCGCGGCACCGGTACGAGCCCGCAGGCCCCGCAGTGAATCACCGGGATCGGGCAGCCCCAGTAGCGCTGGCGCGACACGCCCCAGTCGCGCAGCCGGAAGATGATCTCGCCGCGTCCAAGGCCGTGCTTTTCCAGGTGGTCGATGACCCGCCGTTTGGCGCCGGCGACGTCGAGCCCGTTCAGGAACCCGGAGTTGATCAGGCGCCCGTCGCCGACATATGCCTCGGTGCCGATCGCGAATATCCGCGCGTCCTCGCCCGGCGGCAGGACCACCGACACTACGGGCAGGCGGTATTTGCGAGCGAATTCAAGGTCCCGCTGGTCGTGCGCCGGGCAGCCGAAGATCGCCCCGGTGCCGTACTCCATGAGCACGAAGTTGGCGACGTAGAGCGGCAGCTCCTGGCTCGCGCTCAAGGGATTGCGACAGCGCAGCCCGGTATCGTAGCCTTGCTTCTCGGCCTGCTCGATCACCTCTTCGCTGGTGCCGAGATGAGCGCATTCGGCGACGAAGGCCGCAAGCCCGGGATCACGAGCAGTGAGCTCGATGCTGAGCGGGTGATCGGGCGCGATCGCCATGAAGCTCGCACCAAACAGGGTGTCGGGCCGGGTCGTGAAGACCTCGAGCTCGTCATCACGGCCGATGATCGGGAAGCGGACCCGCGCGCCCTCGGAGCGGCCGATCCATTTTTCCTGCATCAGCCGGACCTTGTCCGGCCAGCGCTCCAGGCGCTGCAGCGCATCGAGCAGCTCATGGCTATAGTCTGTGATCTTGAAAAACCATTGGGCGAGCTTGCGCCGCTCGACCGGCGCGCCCGAGCGCCAGCCGCGGCCGTCGATCACCTGCTCGTTGGCGAGCACGGTCTGATCGACCGGGTCCCAGTTGACCCAGGACTCCTTGCGCTCGACCAGCCCGGCCTCGAGAAAATCCAAAAACATGGCCTGCTCGTGGCGATAATAGTCCGGGTCGCAGGTTGCGATCTCGCGCGACCAGTCGAGCGACAGGCCCATCGATTTGAGCTGCGCCCGCATCTCGGCGATGTTCGCGTAGGTCCACCTGGCCGGGTGAACGCCTTTGGCGATCGCAGCATTCTCGGCCGGCATGCCGAAGGCGTCCCAGCCCATCGGATGCAGCACGGAGAAGCCCATCGCGCGTTTCGCCCGCGCCACCACGTCGCCCATGGTGTAATTGCGCACATGCCCCATATGGATGCGGCCGGACGGGTAGGGGAACATCTCCAGCACGTAGTATTTCGGGCGCGGGTCGTCGTTCCTGGTGGCGAAGATGCCCCGTTCGTCCCAAGTCTGCTGCCAGCGCGGCTCGGCCTCGCGGGCGTTGTAGCGGTCGATGGCCATTGAATCTTAGGCGTTTTTCGCGGTTACCGGCGGGCCTGTAGGAACACGAAAGCGCCCGCGGGGTCAACGGGCGCTATCACGTCGTCGTCCTCGTCTCCGGCACATAGAAGATCAGCAGGAAGGCCACCACCGCGGCGGCGGCAGCGACGAAGGCGAAGGACGAGCCGTAGCCTAAAGTCTCGGCGATCACGGCGAAGAAAATGGGGCTCAACGTCACGCCGCCCTGGCCGGTCAGGCGCCAGATGCCGAGGAACATGCCGCGCGCTTCCGCCGGCGCGACGTCGGCGCCGACCGTCTGGATCGATGAGCCGGTCAGGGCCTGCGCCGCGGCGGCGAAAAAGAACAGCACCACGTACCAGGTAAAAGACAGCGGGATGAAGGCGCAGACGGCAAGCGCCGCCAT
>DATAOG010000379.1:0-2352 GCA_036265855.1 Geminicoccaceae bacterium
AGCCGGAACCGACGCCGGCCGGCGGACGTTGGGGCTGACGTGTCCCAGTCTCCGAAAACCGCCACTCGTTTGCGAGCGTCCCGCCGCACCTGGGTACTCGGGACGCTCGCCGCGCTCGCCGTCGCGATCATCGCGATCGTCCTCCTGTTCGACTGGAACTGGTTGAAAGGCCCGCTGGAAAGACGGGTATCCGATCGGCTCGGGCGCCCGTTCCAGATCGCGGGCGATCTCGATGTCGACCTCGGCCTGCGCCCGCGGATCACGATCCATGACGCCAGGCTCGCCAATCCGCCATGGGCCAGCAAGGAGCCGATGCTCGAGGTGCAGCGCGCCGAGTTCGTCATCGATCTGCCGGCACTCTGGCACGGCCGGATCGAGCTGCCCGAGGTCAGCGTCAGCAAGCCCACGCTGCGCCTCGAGACCCGCCCCGACGGCCCGCCCAACTGGCGCTTCAAACCGTCCACGGGCGGGCCGGTGATCCCGGAGATCGGGCAGCTGAAGATCAGCGATGCCTCGCTCCACTTTCTCGCGCACGGCACGGGCCAGAGCGTCGCCGCCCACCTCGACGAGGTCGTCGGCACGACCGGCGGCGCTGGCGAGAACCGCGGGCTGGCGCTCACCAGCAGCGGCGAGCTCCAGGGCCAACCCCTGCATCTGAAGCTCAGCGGCCCGCCGGCAGCCGAGCTTCAAGACCCCGCCAAACCCTATCCGGTGGCGCTCGACCTGCAGCTGGGCAAGAACGACGTCGCTGGCGACATCTCGCTCGCGCTCGGCAAGCAGACGCCGGCGCTGACCGCGAAGCTGCATTCCAACCGCATCGAGACGAGCCAGTTCGCCGGGCTCTTGACCCAGGCCCAAGCCGGCGCGGCGGGGCCTCGGCCCGAGGCCCAGCAGCCGCCGGTCGCGGCCAAGGCCCGAACTGCGGCCGAGGCGGCAGAAAGCGCTGCCCCTACGGTCGTGAGCCGGATCCAGAGCGCGCTCGACACGCTCGATTTCGGACAGTTGCCGGCCGCCAATCTGAACCTGGAGTATGACGTCAAGACTTTCGAGGCGCCCGACCTGTCGCTCCACGACGCGCAGCTCAAGACCGAGCTGCACGACCAGGTCCCGAAGCTCGCGCTAAAGGGCCAGGGCAGCTACAAAGGCCAGCCGGTCACGCTGAACGTCAAAGCCGAGCCGGCCGAGCCCGGTGCGACCGCACAGGGCTACCAGGTCAACGCTGACATCGCGGCCGGCGAGACCAGGATCACGGCGTCCGGGGCCACCGATCGTCCTAAGGACCTCAAAGGCCTGCGCCTGCAGCTCGACGTCAACAGCCCCGATCCGACCGATCTCTTGCGTCAGCTTGGTTTCAATGTGCCAAAGCTGCCGGGGCTGCGGGCCAAGGGCCAGATCACGCGCAACGGCAATGCCTGGCAGCTCGCCGATCTCGATGCCAAGGTCGGCGAGAGCGATCTGTCCGGGTCGCTCGCGGCCGATTTCTCGGGCAAGCGGCCGCTTCTCTCGGCCGATCTGCGCGCTGACCGGTTGCGGGCAGCGGACCTGATGCCGGCGCAAGATGCCGCGCCGGCCTCGGAGGAGGTCCGCCCGGTCGTCCCGCCGGCCGCGCTCTCGCTCCAGAAGCTGCCGGACGTCGATGCCGACCTGAAGTTCCAGGGCGGCGACGTGCAGTTGCCGCAGCTCGTGCTCAGGCAGCTGGAGCTGAACATCAAGCTGCGCGACCGGATCGCGATCGGCGATGTCGCCGGCGACGGGACCTTCCGTGAGTACAAGCCGATCGCGTTCGAGGTTCACGCCGGCGACGACCAGAGCCTCAAGAACCCGCAGGCCCGCTACCCGATCGACGTCGCGCTGCACGCGGGCGACACCAAGGCGAGCCTCAAAGGCACCGCCGATCACGCGCTCGACTACACCGGGCTGGATGCCGACCTCCTGCTCCAGGGCCCGGATCTGCAGCTGCTGGGCAAGGTGCTCGGGATGCCGCTGCCCAGGACCCCGCCTTACCAGCTCGCGGGCAAGGTCACGCACCAGCCGGACCACCAGCGCTGGAACCTGGTCGCGATCGAGGGCAAGGTCGGCGACAGCGACCTCGGAGGCGACGTCAGCCTGGAGCTGTCAGGGGAGCGGCCGACGGTCGTCGCCGACCTGAAATCGAAGCGGCTCGATTCGGACGATCTCGGCGTGCTGGTCGGCGTGCCGCCCGCGACCGGGCCCGGCCAGACCGCATCTCCGGAGCAGCGCCAGGAAGCCGAGGCCCAGAAGGCCAGCCCGCGCATCCTGCCGGACACGCCCCTCGACATCACGAGCCTCAAGCTGGTCGATGCCAGGGTGAGCTTCACCGGCGAGTCGGTC
>DATAOG010000380.1:0-8336 GCA_036265855.1 Geminicoccaceae bacterium
CTTGTTCAGGATGATCAGGCCGTCCTTGAAATTCAGCGTCGAGTGCTCGACCGCGACCGTGACATCGCCCTCAGGCAGACGGCGCTCGTCCAACTCCTCGACCGTAGCGGTGACCCGGTCGTCCGTCTTGGTCAGCACCAGCGCCCTGAACATCGTGCCTCCGATCTTGTGCTTGCCTGGTGAGTTGGGCCGAGCCGACGATCCGGTCAAGCCGAGCGCCGCCCGGGCGGCGGCCGCCACCTTTTCGGCTTTGCCCGAGCTGTCGAGCGGGCGCCAGGTGACCGGGCCGGGATCGACGCTGAGCTGTGCTTCGACGACCGGACGGGTCGCATCCGAGGCATCGCCCCGGCGGGTCCCGACCCGCTCGGCCAGAACCGTGGGCGGCGCCGACAACCAGAGCCCGTCAAACGGCACGCCAGCCTCGAGAGCGACCCGCTCGGCCCGGGCGCGATCGGCGGGATCGAGGAAGACCGCATCGACGATCAGTGCCTGGCCGGCGGCCAGGAGCGTGCCTGCCCGCGTCATCAAGCGCTCGTAGACTTGGCGCGAGACGCGCTCGTCGTAGGCCTCGGGGCCGAGCCGCTCGGTTGGGGCGGCCCCGCAGAGTTTCTTTCGGATGATGTCGCTGCGCAGCAGCACGGCACCGGGCGCCCGGCCAAGCTCCGGCGCGAGCGCGCAGGCAAGCGTTGACTTGCCGGTTCCGGAGACTCCGCCAAGCGCGACGAGCCGCGGCGTCGCGCGCTCGAGAAAAGAACGCGCAAGCTCAAGGTAGGCCCGCGCCGCCACGAACTCGTCCGTCCGCTTCTCGCGGTCCTCCTCGAGACCGGCAGCGAAGCCCTGAACCTTGGCCCTGATCGCGGCGCGCACCGAAAGAAACAGCGGCAGCAGCGCGCTACCGCCGTCATCCGAATTGGCGTCCAGATACCCGGTGAGCAGACGCTGGGCGTGCGCGCGCAGGTCGCGATGGCAGAGGTCCATGACCAGGAAGGCGAGATCATAGAAGGTGTCGGTCGTGGCCAGCGCCGGATCGAACTCGAGGCAGTCGAACAGTACCGGCCGGCCCTGCCAGAGGACGATGTTGCCCAGGTGCAGATCGCCGTGGCAGTGGCGCACGAATCGATCGCGTCGCCGCCGCTCGAGCAGGGCGCGCTGGCGCTCAAGCTCCGCGCGAGTGCGCCGGTTCAGCTCCTCGACCTGCCGCGGCTCGAAGAGCCGGCCGGCGAGCCCGCCGAGGTCTTCGGCATTGCCTTCGATGACCTGGCGCACGCCGGCGTAACCGCCCCGGTCTGGACGAGGCTCGGCCCGTTCGTGGAACCCGGCGATTTCCGTCGCGAGCGCATCGATCGTCGCAGCCGCGAGCTCGCCGCGTTCCGCCACCCGGTCGAGCAGCGCCGCCTGGTCAAAACGACGCATCTCGAGCAGCCATTCGACGGGGCGGCCGCGGCCTTGGAGCGCGTAGCCGCCCTCGGGCGTTCGATGCACGCCGACCAGTCGCCGGTAGAGCATGGGCGCGGTCCGCCGGTTGAGCTCCAGCTCGGCCTCGAGCGCAACGCGTCGCTTGGCCGGGCTCGAAAAATCGAGAAAGCTGTAGCGGACCGGGCGCTTCATTTTGAAGACGCGGTCGCCGACCAGGAAGATCAGGGCTGCGTGCGTCGTGACCCGCTCGACCTCGGCGCCTGGCACGCCGAAGGCGGAGCCCCGGCTCAGCGCGTCGATCAGCGCGCGCTCGTCAGGCGTCCGCGGAGCCAGCGCTCAAATCCTTTCGGCAGGCAGCTCAGTGGGCGATCATAACCGGCAGATCATAGGAGCCCAGCACGTGAATGGCTGACACCGCCGAAAATCAGTTCGCGCAGCCAATCATGGCTGTAAGCGCATGACCGGGAGCTCGGCTCCGGCTGCGGAGAGCGGCATCGAGCGCCTCCTCCGCCGCTTACCGCCGATCGGCACCAGAATGATCCGCATGCTTCGCAGGCTCCGGGGGCTCATTGCGACTCGCAGCCGCGCAGCCGGCAGGCGCCAGTATGGCGGACGATGCATGAGCCCCTAGCATATCGCAGAGTTGTGTCGGTTGCCATTGATCCCGGTCAAACTCCAGGCGAGTGACGGCCCCCATAGTGATCGCAGATCGGCGCCGGGCGGACCAGCTCGGCGCTCCTGGCTGGAGGTCCGCCGGTGCTCACGTTCGAAGACTGTCTGGCGCTTTGTGAGCTGACCGAGTCGGAAGTGGCCATCATCGCCGAGCACGAGCATCTGCCGCAGCTGCCCGCGGTCGAATTCGCGGCCTACATCATGAAAGGCGCAGACGGCCAGGTGCTGGTGCAACACATGATCGTCGACGAGATCCGGGCCGCGCAGGAGCGCGGCGATCTGGTGCATGCGGCCGCCCTGAAGCAAACCTTGCGTGACTTCATCGAGCGGCATCGCGCCAAGGCAGGGCGCGGCTAGAGTCACCTGAGCCGGCGCCCGGCCTAGGCCCTTGATCCAGGTCAATGAGACTGCCCGCGTCCGGCCTTCTACTCGCTCTACGTGTAGATGCTGTTGAGGTGGGGATTGGAGATGGAGCGGATTCTTGTGGCGCTCGACGGGTCCGAACCGAGCGAGAAAGCGCTCGAAGTAGCAAGCGATCTCGCCTGCGCCCATGATGCCGAGCTGATGTTGTTGCACGTCATCCTGCGCGGCGCCCGGGATCGGGCTGTCGACATGATCGTTCTCGGCAGCCGCGGCTTTGGCGATGCCGAGGGCCTGCTGTTGGGCAGCGTGTCCCACAAGGTCGCGCATCTCGCCGCGTGCACCTGCGTCACGGTCAGATAGCCATGACCCTCTGCACAGTCCGGCTCGAGCTGGCGCGGACGCCCGATTTCCCCGAGGGCAGCCCTGAGCGCGGATATGAGTTCACAGCGCCGCTGACCGCCGAGGGCCAGCTCGATCGCGGGCGCTGGAAGCATCAGCGCGGCGCCTGCCGGGTCCGCCGCTTCTGGCCCGGTGAAGATGACGAGCACGGCCATCTCGTGCACCATCGCGGCGGGCCCTGGGCGTTCCTCTACGACGGCATGGCCGAAATCGATCAGGAACCCATCTTCCGGTTCGATCGGCACCGCTTCGTGGTGGGCGAGTACGTGGCCATCACGGAGCACGATGGCGTGCAACGAACCTTTCGGGTGGTCCAGGTGACCCCCTCGAAGGTCGTTTGAGGACCGGAGCCAGTCTCATGAGCATTCGAATCATTCTGACGCCGGTATTCGGAGGTGCCGCTGACGCCGGCGCCTTGGCCGCCGGTCTCGGCATCGCGCGCCGGTTCCAGGCGCATCTGAGCGCGCTGTTCGTGCGCATCGACCCGATCGACGCGATTCCGATCGTGGGCGAGGGCGTATCGCCGGCGGTCATCGACCAGCTGACCGAGGCGGCGGCTGCCGAGATCGACCGTCAGCGCGCCGCCGCCACGGCGACCTTCGAATCGGCTTGCAGGGCTGCTGGGATCCCGATTGCCGAGCGCGCACCCGATTTACGGGGGCCGTCAGCCGCCTGGCGGGAGGAGATCGGGCGCCGCGATGAGGTCGTACCGCGCCGGGCGCGGGTCTGTGATCTCGTCGTGTTCGGTCGCGCCCAGGACGATGCCTCGCCGGATCGGGCCGCCGTACTCGAAGCGACCTTGTTCGGCGCCGGCCGCCCGCTCCTGCTGGTGCCGTCAGAGCCGCCGGCGGAGATCGGCGAACGCGTCGTGATCGCCTGGAACGATGGCGCCGAGGCGGCGCGCGCGGTCGCCGGAGCGTTGCCGTTCTTGGACAGCGCCAAGGCGGTGCATGTGCTGACCGCCGAAACCCGGCGCACCGCTCCCGAGGTCGGGCAGGACCTGGTCGGATATCTTCAGTGGCGGGGGATCGCCGCCGACTGCGAACAGGTGGCCTCGACCAACGGACCGGTCGCCGAGGCGTTGCTCCAGGCGGCCGCGGGCATTGGCGCCGACCTGCTGGTGATGGGCGGCTATGGCCGGACCCGCCTCAGCGAGCTGGTGCTGGGCGGAGTCACGCGCCACGTCCTGAGCCACCCGACCATACCCGTCCTGATGGCCCATTGATCGGAGCGCTTGGGAGCCCTCTGAGGGCAGACGGCAGGCAGGCCGGACCCGCTTGATGGGGCAGGGCGCGGCGCCCAGATAGCAACCGAATCTGACGTCTGCGCGCTGCGGTCGCGGCGTGCCATCGACCAAGAACGGGAATCGGAGGTACCGCGATGAACTGGCCAACCCTATATCCTTTCGGTCGTCGGTCTGAGATCGCAACCCGCGGCGGTGATCCGTTCACGGCGTTCCGGCGCGAGATGGACCGCCTTTTCGAGACCTTCGGTCGTGATCTTGGCTGGTCGTCTGGCGATCTGCCGGCTGCCGGCATGGCGCCCTCGATCGACGTCACCGAGTCCGACACCGAACTGAAGATCGAGGCCGAGATGCCCGGCGTCGACGAGAAGGACGTCGACGTGACTCTGACCGACAACATCCTGACCATCAGGGGGGAAAAGAAGGCCGAGAAGGAAGAGAAGAAGAAGGACTATCACATGGTCGAGCGGTCCTACGGGTCATACGCGCGCTCGATCACCTTGCCGTTTGCGGCGGACCCCGACAAGGTCAAGGCGAGCTTTAAGAACGGCGTGCTCTCGATCACGCTGCCCAAGTCGCCCGAGCTCGCGGCCAAGGCCAAGAAGATTGCGATCAGCGCCGGTAAGGGTTGATCGCGCCCTGGCGCACCTATGATTGAAGCCGGGCGGCGTTCAGGCGCGCCGCCCGAACGTTTGCGGCCACCGGCCCGGGCGGGCTGGGCGAAAGTCGGCCGATCAGCAGGACTGTTCCTTGGGCGTGCACTCGTTGATCTCGAACTCTTCGAGCTCATTGCGCTGGATCGCATCGAAGACCCGTCCGTCCTCGCAGTGGGCCTTGGCGATGACGACCTGCTGGCCATTGACCAGTCGTTCGGTCACGCCGCTATAGAAGCTGACCTGGCAGTTGTGATCCCAGCGCAGCTGCGCCGCCAGGTCTTCCTGCCAGCTGGCCTGCGCCGGGGCTGCCAGCGCGATCAGGAGTGCAGCCGGGCCGACCAGCCAGGCGCCAAGCCGCCCGGCGCGCCGCCGCTGGTTCAACGCGAGATCGGTTAGTCGGCAGGCTGCGCGCATCTTACGGTTCCTTCTGATAGCGTCCGGAACCTAGTCGGCGCGAAGCCCGGGACCTTGATCCAGATCAAGATCCGCGCCGCCGGTCGGGCGCTGGATGCCGGCGGTCCGGACGGTGTAGAACGACTGACGTGGACAGACCTTCGCCCTCGGGCAGCGATCGGGCCGGAGTTCCAAGCGACGCGCGCCGGCGCTCGCCGGCTCTGAGAGGCTGGGGCTACCGCGGCTCGAACTGGTGGCCGCCGCCGAAACCTTGGCAAATGAAATATGATGTGATCGAAGCCGATGATGTCCGATCGCCCGCGCCCGGCCCGCGCGCAATGGGTTCCTTCGGCGGCCTAGCGCCATGCGCGGCTATTCGATCGGCGCGCTGATTCGGCATGCGGTCCATGGTCACCGCCGATGGCCGCGGGTCTGGCGTGACGCCGAGCCGAAGTCAGCTTACGATATCATCATCGTCGGTGGCGGCGGCCACGGCCTCGCAACCGCTTATTACCTGGCGAGCAATCACGCCATCCGTAACGTGGCGGTGCTTGAAAAAGGCGCGATCGGGCTCGGCAACACCGGCCGCAACACGACCATCGTGCGCTCCAATTACCTGCTGGCCGCGAATGCGCTCTTTTACGAGCATTCGCTCAAGCTGTGGGAAGGTCTGAGCCAGGAGCTCGGCTTCAACGTCATGTTCAGCCAGCGGGGGGTGCTGAATCTCGCCCACACCAAGGCGCAGATCGATGCCTATGCCAGACGTGGCAACGCCATGCGGCTGAACGGCATCGACGCCGAACTGCTCGACCGCAGCCAAGTGCTGAGGCTCGTACCGCTGCTCGACGGCTCCAGCCATGCCCGCTTCCCGATCGAAGGCGGACTCTGGCAGGGTCGCGGCGGCACCGCCCGGCATGATGCGGTCGCCTGGGGTTACGCCCGGGCGGCCGATGCGCTGGGCGTCGACATCATCCAGGACTGCGAAGTCACGGGCTTTCAGCGCATCGGCGACCGGGTCATCGGTGTACAGACCGGCCGCGGCCGGATCGCGGCCGGTAAGGTCGGGCTCGCGGTCGCCGGCCACAGCAGTCAGGTGGCGGCGCTCGCCGGGCTGCGTCTGCCGATCGAGAGCCATCTGCTCCAGGCCTGCGTCTCGGAGCCGCTGAAGCCCTTGCTCGACACCGTCGTGACGTTCGGCGCCGGCCATTTCTACATCAGCCAGTCGGACAAGGGCGGCCTTGTGTTCGGCGGCGATCTCGACGGCTACAATTCGTACGCCCAGCGCGGCAACCTTGCGATGATCGAGGAAGTCGCGAGCGCGGGCATCGCCATGCTGCCCTGCTTGTCGCGCCTGCGCCTCGTGCGGCATTGGGCAGGCGTCATGGACATGACCATGGACGGCAGTCCGATCATCGCCAAGACCCCGCTCGAGGGCCTGTATCTGAACGGCGGCTGGTGCTATGGCGGGTTCAAGGCGACCCCTGGCTCGGGCTGGGTGTTCGCGCACACGATCGCCAATGACGCGCCGCATCCCTTGAACCGGGCGTTCTCGCTCGAGCGCTTCGCGACCGGCGCCCTGCTCGACGAGAAGGGCGCCGGCCCGACACCCGGGTGGCATTGAGCCGGACCTCGACCCGATGCTGATTGTCTGTCCCTTCTGCGGCCCGCGCGAGCACGGCGAGTTCGCCTATGGCGGCGATGCCACGGTCCGCCGGCCGCGTGAGAGCCAGCCCGCCTGGGGGCCGGCCTGGCAGGCCTACGTCTACGACCGCGAGAATCCGCGCGGGCCCCACGAGGAATATTGGCAGCATACCCTCGGCTGCCGGCAATGGCTCGTCGTGACCCGTGACACCGCTACCCACGAGATCTTCAGCACTGCGCTCGCAGAGACCCGCGTCGGGCAGGCGACCGGATGAGGCAGCCCTATCGCCTGGCCACGGGCGGCCTGATCGATCGCAGCAAGGTTCTTCCCTTCCACTTCGACGGCCGCGCCCTCGAGGGCCATCCAGGCGACAGCTTGGCGTCGGCTCTCCTCGCGAACGGCATTCGGCTGGTCGGTCGGAGCTTCAAGTATCATCGCCCGCGCGGCATCCTCTCGGCGGGCTCGGAGGAACCGAACGCGCTCGTCCACCTCGGCGCCGGCGCCGATACCGAGCCCAACTTCCGCGCGACTATGATCGAGCTTCGGGCCGGCCTGCGCGCCGCCAGCCAGAATCGCTGGCCCTCGCTCGGCTTCGACGTGATGGCGCTGAACGGGCTCTTCAGCCCGATCTTGCCGGCCGGGTTTTACTACAAGACCTTCAAATGGCCCGCGATCTTCTGGACCCGGCTGTACGAGCGCCTGATCCGGCGCGCCGCGGGCCTGGGCGAGGCCGCCCGCGGGCCCGATCCCGATCACTACGCCAAGCGGCATGTCCACTGCGACGTGCTCGTGGTCGGCGGCGGGTCGGCGGGGCTCGCGGCAGCTCTCGCGGCCGGCCGCGCCGGCGCGCGCGTGATTCTGGCCGACGAGCAGCCCCGTCCCGGCGGACGCCTGCTGGCCGAGAGGTTCGAGATTGGGGGCGCGTCGGCACTCGCCTGGGTCGAGCTCGTGCTGGCTGAGCTCGCGAGCCTGCCTGAGATCACTCTGCTGCGGCGCACCACCGCGTTCGGCTACTACGACCACAACTTGGTGGCGCTGATCGAGGAAGCGGCCCCGGACACGCTCGCAAAGGACGGGCCGCGCCAGCGCCTCTGGACCGTACGCGCGGGCGAGGTCGTGCTCGCGACGGGCGCGATCGAGCGGCCGCTGGTGTTCGCCGACAACGATCGGCCGGGGGTCATGCTGGCCGGCGCGGTCCGCAGCTATCTCAATCGATACGCGGTGGTGCCGGGAAGCCGCGCCGTGGTCTTCACGACCAGCGATGACGCCTGGCGGACCGCGCATGATCTGGTCGCCGCCGGCGTGCAGGTAGCGGCCCTGGTCGACGCCCGCGATGCTCTCGATTACCCGCTCGCGCCAAAGCTCCGCATGGCCGGCATCGATATCCTGGCCGGTCACGTGGTCAGCCGGGCGCTCGGCGGCGCCAGGCTCGAAGTGATCGAGGTCGTGCGCCTGGGGAGGGCCGGCCCGAGTGCCGAGCGGAGGCGCATCGAGTGCGACCTTCTCGCGGTCTCGGGCGGCTGGCAGCCCACGATTCATCTCCACAGCCAGA
>DATAOG010000381.1:0-1811 GCA_036265855.1 Geminicoccaceae bacterium
GCCGCTGGATGCCGCGACCATCCAGGCGCATCTGCCGGGCGGGCTGCACGCCGGCGAGCTGCTCGACGAGCTGGTCCAGGACTATGCCGAGCGCGGCGTGCGGGTCGAGAACCGCGGCGGCCGATTCGCGCTCCGGACCGCCCCCGATCTCGCCGCCTACCTCGAGCGCGAGCAGGTGCAGAGCCGGCGCCTGTCGCGGGCGGCGCTCGAGACGCTCGCGATCATCGCCTATCATCAGCCGATCACGCGCGCCGAGCTCGAGGAGATCCGCGGCGTCAGCATCAGCAAGGGCACGCTCGATCTGTTGCTCGAGACCGGCTGGGTGCAGCCCAAGGGCAGGCGCGAGAGCCCGGGTCGTCCGGTCACCTGGGTGACCACGGCGGCGTTCCTCGACCATTTCGACCTCGCCTCGCTCGACGATCTGCCGCGGATCGAAGAGCTGCTCCAGCTGGGCCTGCTCGGGACCGGCGAGAGCTCGGGCCGGCCGCCCTTCTCCCACTCGGACGAGCTGTCGGACGACCTGCGGGGCGACGGGGACGAGGCGCTGCCCGATCGGGACGGCTGATCAGACCGGCTGCATCGGGTTGACCTCGAGGCCGCGCGACCGTACCTGCTCATCGCATGCTCGACGATCCTGGAGCCAGAACGGCTGCCATGGCCCACGCCCGTGCCGAACTACGCTCCGCCGCCGGCCTTGAGGTCGAGGATCTCGGCCACGCCTACGGCGAGCGCACGGTCCTGCGCGAGGTGAGCCTCAGCCTCGGCCAGGGCGAGGTCCATTGCCTGGTCGGGCCCTCGGGCTGCGGCAAGACCACGATCCTCCGCCTGATCGCCGGCCTCGAGCCGGTCCAGAGCGGCCGGATCGTGATCGAGGGCGAGGTCGTCGCCGAGCCGGGCTACGCCTGCGCGCCTGAGGCGCGGCGGGTCGGGCTGATGTTCCAGGATTTCGCCCTGTTCCCGCATCTGCGCGTGCTCGACAATGTTGCCTTCGGCCTGCGCGCTCTCGACAGCCGGGCGCGCCGGCGCCGAGCGTACGAGCTGCTGGCCCAGGTCGACCTCGACGGCCACGCCGACAGCTACCCGCACATGCTCTCGGGCGGCGAGCAGCAGCGGGTGGCGCTGGCCCGCGCGCTCGCCCCGAAGCCGCGCCTGATGCTGCTCGACGAGCCGTTCTCGAGCCTCGATGCCACGCTGCGCACCCATGTGCGCGACGATGCGATCGCGCTGCTGCGCGCCGCCGGCACGCCGGTCCTGATGGTCACCCACGATGCCGACGAGGCGGTCCGGGTCGCCGACCGCATCCACGTGATGCAGGACGGCCGGATCCTGCAGCACGGCACGCCGGCGGAGCTCTACGCGCGCCCGGCCAACCCGTTCGTCGCCGGCTTCTTCGGGCCGTTGAACCGATACAAGGGCTGGGTCGTGGGCGGCGTGGTCAGCACGCCCCTCGGCGCGCTCGAGATCGCCGATCTGGCCGACGGCACGCCGGTCGACGTGCTCATCCGCCCCGAAGGGCTGCGGCTGCTGCGCGACGGCGGTGCGACCAGCTGTCGCTTCCGGGTGCGCCGGATTCGCGACCTCGGCACCAATCGCGTGCTCGAGCTGGAGCTGCCGGACGGTCCGCCGTTGATCGTGCGCATGACCAGCATCGCCGAGTTCGCGGTCGGGGACGTGGTTGCCGTGGCGGTCGACCCGAGCCAGGTCTATGTCTATCGCGCGCCGTCGAAACGATAGCCGCGCGTTGCGCGGGGCCGGGTTTTCTGCGACACTTCAAGCGAAGCGTGAGACCCAGCGGACCGACGCGGCGCCGC